>JAJFTX010000194.1 GCA_021372715.1 Methanobacterium sp.
CACCGCAACAGAACTGGCGGACCTAATCGTAAAGGAGAAGAATCTTCCTTTCAGGGTTGCTCATCAGATTGTAGGCAGGACTGTCAGTAAAGCAATTGAAGCCGGCATGAAACCCTCCGATATCAATCCTGAGTACATAGACATAGTAGCACATGAATTAACCGGTGAATTTTTATTACTGGATAAAGAACTGGTTAAACAGGCATTAGACCCGAAGATGGTTGTTCAAACAAGAAAAGTGATTGGTGGACCTGCTTCGGAAATTACAGAAGAGGCTATCGTTCAGTTGAGGGTTTTCCTACAGGTTGAAAATGGCTAATAATCTTTTTTTCTTATAAAATTTTTCTAATTAATATTTAAGTTGATGAACTTCTACTCTAAGGGATGAAATAATGCAAAAATTAATTAAACAACTCCAGACGGAATATAATGGTATTTGGCGGATAGAACCAGAAGAAAAAAACTTAGTTATTTTTGCTGATGAAGATACATTATGGAGAATCCTGGAAGACCTGCGTGATATATACAATATGGAGTTTGAAGCAGGGTCCGCAGAAGAACATTATATCAGAATTCTTCTTTAAAATGATTTTAAAAATCTACATCAAGAATTATCAATCATTACTTTCTTTATAGTTTTTCCTTATTTCTTTTGCTATTTCTTCATCTTCTAAAACCAAGGACCCCTGATATCCACAGTCGTAACAAACCCATAGAGACCACATAATTGGATTAATCCATTTTATATTGTTGGAACCACAGTTTGGACAGTATTTAACCCTGATTTCCATTAAACATCCTCCATTTCGCAATATTTATATATGAAATTTGACAGATATTTTAGTATGAGAGAACAAACCACCAAAGAAATAATCGGAATAGTAGCCATAATCATTGGTATTTTAATAATCGTATACCCTGCTTTACTAGGATATTTAGCCGGGATTTTCCTGGTGATATACGGAGTACTAGAATTAATTATGATGCCTCGGGATTAAGGTTATAAAATCAATTTTTATACCTTATTGTTAATTTTAGCTTCACAAATTAACCCTTAATCTATTTATTTTCATTTATTTCTAAATAAACTCATTACCATATCCAGTGCTTCACCAGGCTCCAATAGTCCCGCCCTTGTTTCTCTTAGAACTCTCTGCACTGAATATCGGTTCATATGATTATATTTCTTTATTACCTCCACTAGTAATGGACAACCATATCTCCCTGTTGGAGAAACTCCATAATTACTCGATAGTGCTTTGGTTTCTCCTTTTGTCGCTGCAAGCATTGCTGGTAAGTTTATTCTAAGCAAATCCCCTTTATATGTTAAAGATTGTGATCCGGTAGCTAATAAATCCCCAAATATAATAAATGGCACCCCTTTCTTCTGCGCATATTCCAGTACTGTTTTTTCGATTACCTTAGAGCATCTTCCGCAGGGATGATATCTTCCCTCTAAAGCACCTTCTATCACCGATGACATATCTACTTCCAAGTACTGGTGATCCACTCCCAAACTTTCTGTAAGGTTTTCCACTCTTTCCCTAAAATATTTAGGGAGAATAATATCCCCTGGGTTTACAGTAACTGCTAATGGATTAAATCCCATTATATATGCAATAATTAATGCAAAAGAACTGTCAACACCCCCAGATAATGCAACAATTGCTTTAGTATTATTATTAGAAACTAATTGTTCTTTATCCTGATTTTCTTCCAATATATCTTCTATATTATATGGAAATTCAATCCGTTTTTTTAGAAGTTTCCAAAGATTAAGTAATGGCTTGGCCGTTAAGATATCATAATTATCTATAACTTCTTCCAATCTATGAAGAGCCAACTCCATACGATTTTTACGAATATAAAGATCTAAATAGGACTCTACATGGATCTTATTGATCTTTAAATCCTCCTTCAGTTTCCCCACTACCCATCCTCCTTTTCCAATTACCAGAGACTTTTCAGGACGGTCGGATGTGATGATCAACAATTCTGACTTCTCATCATTGAAAATAATATCAATTATATCTGGTTGAATATCTTCATGCCCTATATCCTCTCTTATCCTGGATATAGCAGTTAATATTTCTTCTTTTTTCATCTTTATCATTCAAATATGATTTAATTAATAAAAGAATTAAGAATCCCTCATATAAATGGAAATACCACCTATTCTCTTAATAATATGAAATCCTGGTATTTCCCACTTAGGATCCGTTAAGGTGTCAATATAATAATCTGCTCTATTGTCCAGTAAAAATCGGGCAAATGAATCTGGACCCACGTATATTCTAGGAACTGCAAATTTCACCTCTTTTTTAAGGCTCCATGATACTGCAGGGTCATAATCTGAATAGATTACTTTGTTTTGATATTGTGGATCATACTCCATCAACCAGTCACTGGCTGACTGAATCTGATACCCATAACCATGTCGAGGTGTGTGGCCCATATGGACTGCAGCAGTGGATATTAGCATTAAGATGCCTACGATTAAATAAATATGCTCTATTTTAATCCTTTTAATAGTTATTTGGGATTTATACTTTTCAAGAACCGTGCTTAATCCCAGTATTAAAAAATAAGCTAGTGCAGGGGACATGGTGATGAAGTAACGGTCTACTTTTAGGGGGATAATACTATGGAATATGAAAAAAGCAATAAACCAGGAGAGAAATAAGAAATCCATTTTCAGATTTCCATTTGTACCTTTCAATATTCTGTATGCCAGATATAATGCTGCTAAAAATATCAGTTCACATACTAAATATGATGCTTGGAAGAAACTCCAAACACCCATGCCGAGAAGAATAATTAATGTTATGAGGTTTAAAATTCTGTTCCTACTGGAATTGTTATTTTCCATTTTTCTTTTGATTATACTATACAGATAGATTGCAAGACCTGCTATTACAATAATAGCTACAATATATGCCAATATCGAGGGAAATCCTTGGGATGGGTTCTGTACTTCTCGGTAAACTCCCTGTAATGGACCTATGGAGATGTAGTTTAGAAGGTTGAAAAGGAAGTACAGTTTGTCTGGATTATAACCTAAATCATTAACCGCTCCTCCAGCACCCATGATGGTGGAAGTCACCAGGTTGATAAGGGGGTTTAAGTTGCCCAGTTTAGTATAGAAATACATTATAAATGGGATGAAAAGAGCCAAACTTGCCAAAACACCGACAATTATCTTCTTAAAATTTTTAACAAAATTATCATTTATAATCAGATATAGGAAAATAGGGATTATTAAAATGACAGAGGTATAACGGGCCAGGAAAGCAACCATCAATAAAGGGAAAACAAGGTATAAATATTTTGAATCCTTATTAACACCTATTACTAATAAATAGATGGTCCATATGGATAATGAAACTCCAGGGATATCTATACCTCCAGAAACAGCCCAGGTAAATATCAAAGGAAATGATAAGAAAATTAAACATCCAGTAAGACTCTGTATTTCATTGAAACGCTCTTTAAACAGTAAATAAAGTCCAATAATTCCAAAAATAAATATTATCGCATCCAGAATAAACATGGCATTTGCAGAAATATAACCCGCCCTGAATATCAGAGAAGTTAAAAAGGGCATTAAAGGGGATAAATAGATTACACTGACATTACCTACAGGAATACCTGCAAATATCAATGCATTATTAAGGTATACAAAGACATCGTAGTAGGGAACCCCAATATAAATCTGTTTATAAAGCAAATAAGCGGTTATTATCAGTGTGATCACAAATAAGATGAAAAGTGGTTTTTTAGAGAGTTCTCTGATTCCATTCAATATGATCACCATTGATAATAGAGAATTAAAGTTATATTATTATTCTATTTATTTAATCTCTGTATTATTCTAAAAAAATGTTATTATGTTTATTCTTTGTATTTTTTAGTTCTTCAAATTGGACGAGGCACTATTTATATATTCTTATTTACCTTAATAAGTCATCAGCGAGTAAAAACACCCATAATTTGTCCTTCATCAAGAATATGTCCTTGAATCCCTTTTAAAAAATCAGATCTTCCTATAAGAGAGGTTAGATCTAATTTAATATCTAGTGCATATATTTTAAAGTAATATCTATGCGTTCCGCTTGGTGGGCATGGCCCTCCATATCCAACGCTGCCAAAATCATTCAATCCATGTCTTGCACCATTATCTAACTCTTCCCGTCCCATAATATGTTCCGGTAGATTCCGGGTATCTGCCGGCAGATTGAATATGATCCAGTGGGTCCATATACCTCCCGGCGCATCAGGATCCTCACAGATCAGTGCTATGCTTTCTGTATCTTCTGGTAGATCATTCCAATTTAATGGTGGAGAAATATTTATGCCATTACAGCTGTATATGTTGGGTATAACTCCTCCCTCATCAAAAACGGTACTGGTGATTTTTATGACCATTTTAACTCTCCATATTTTTTTTAAGTGGAAATATGATTGTTTATTATATGATCATATTTTAGTTAAAAATTAACTATTAAAAATTTATTTTTTTATAATCCCGAGAATCAATGAATAGATTAATGAAAAACAATTATCTTATTATAATAGAACTTACCAATAAAATTAATATTATTTTAACTCCTTTTTGGTGATAAATATTGAGTAGAATATCCATATTAGATCGTGATCGATGCCAACCCAAGAAATGCAATTATGTATGCATAGAATACTGTCCGGGAGTCCGTATGGAAGAGGACACCATCACCATCGATGCGAAAACAAAAAAACCATTAATATCTGAGGAATTATGTTCTGGATGTGGGATCTGCACAAATCGCTGCCCATTCCAGGCAGTTAACATCATCAACCTACCAGAAGCCTTGGATGAACCCATCCATCGTTACGGCCAGAATATGTTCGAATTATTCGGACTGCCCAGTATAAGAGAAGAATCCGTGGTTGGAATGCTCGGTCCCAACGGAATAGGCAAATCAACTATTATCCGGATTTTATCCGGTGAATTGAAACCCAATCTGGGTAATTATGAAGAAGAAGTGAATTGGGAGAGTATTATAAACTACTTCAAGGGTTCACAACTGCAAAATTATTTCAAAAAATTAGCAGATGAAGAGATCAACGTGGTTCATAAACCTCAGATGGTAGATCTCCTCCCTAAATTTGTGAAGGGAACGGTTAAAGACCTTCTGGAAGGAATTAGTGAACGTGAAGATGCATGCGAAGTTGAAGATACACTGGAACTTACAAATATTCTTAACAGGAATATTAAAAATCTAAGCGGCGGTGAATTACAACGGGTGGCTATTGCTGCAGCGGTGCTGCGTGAAGCAGATTTCTATTACTTTGACGAACCAACCAGCTGGTTGGATGTACGCCAACGTTTGAATGCGGTTAAGGTTATCCGGAATCTGGCAGAAAAGGGCAAATCAGTCCTGGTAATTGAACACGATCTAGCTGCCCTGGATGCCATATCCGATTATGTACATATACTCTATGGTGAACCAGGAGGTTATGGGGTAGTTTCACAGTTAAGAGGAGTTCGTGTAGGCATAAACACTTATATAAATGGTTTCTTACGAGAGGAAAATGTAAGATTCCGTAAGCAGCCTATAATTTTTGAAGTAAGACCTCCTTCTGTAGGTTTGGATACTGAAGTTCTCACTGAATATTCTGATCTTGGAAAAAAATTTAAAGGATTCTCACTGGCAGTTGAAAGTGGTGAAGTACATCATGACGAGATTATCACTGCCTTTGGACCTAATGGTATTGGAAAAACCACTTATGCCAAGATACTGGCGGGGGTTACCAAACCAGACTCTGGTAAAATAAATAATAAGGTGAAGGTGGCATATAAGCCCCAGTATCTTACCTCTGATTTTTCAGGTACTGTGCAGGAAATGCTAATAACTCAGGCACCTAATTTCGGAAGTACATTGTTTAAGACGGAGATAATTAGACCTTTCTCCCTGGAGGAGTTAATGGATAAGGAAGTGCCGGATTTAAGTGGGGGAGAACTTCAAAGACTCTCCGTGGCTTTAACATTATCCCAAGATGCAGATATTTATCTTTTCGATGAACCAACCGCTTTTTTAGATGTTGAACAAAGATTAAAAACTGCAAAAGCGGTGAAAAGAGTGGTGGAAGGCCGTAATAGTGCCTCTATCATCGTGGATCACGATATAGTATTTATTGATTACATATCTGATAGGGCTATGGTTTTTTATGGAGAATCAGGTGTAGAAGGTCATGCCACTTCCCCTATGGATCTTCGGTCAGCCATGAATCGCTTCCTCTCAGATGAAGGTATAACCTTCCGCCGTGATAAGGAAACTAAAAGGCCTCGGGTAAACAAACAGGGCAGTTATCTGGATCGGGAGCAGAAAGAGAAAGGTGAATATTATTATTTGGATAGCTAATGTAATTTAAATACGTTTTTTATACTCTAATTCTTTAAAATTAATTTTAAATTCCGTTCCTTGACTCCTGTCTAACTCTATTGATCCATCAAGTTGATTTATTAGGGAATTAACCAGTCGCAACCCTAAAGTAGATTCTGGATTTTTAAAATCAATATTTCCGGGTAAACCAACCCCATTATCACTGATAACCAGTTCAAATTCCCCATCCAGACGGTGCAAACTTACTAATATTTCATTTTTATCTCTTTCCTCAGGGAACGCGTATTTCAGGCTGTTGGAGACAAGTTCGCTGATAATAAGGCCCAGAGGGACTGAAGTCTCCACATTCAAATAAATTTTATCAACATTTATTTCAGTTTTAATTACATTTTCTACTCCATAGGTGTGAAATAAGTTTGACATCATGCTCCGTAAATAGTCAGCGAAGTTTATGTGACTTAGATCTTTTGATTGATAAAGCATCTCATGAATCATAGCCATAGAAATCACCCTATTCCGACTTTCCTGTAATACATTAACTGCTGTAGGATCTTCCTTTACATAGTCTTCTTGTAAGGCTAGTAGACTGGAGATGATCTGTAAATTATTCTTCACCCGATGATGAATTTCCTTAAGGAGCATCTCCTTTTCATTTAAGGAAGATTTAATAGTATTTTCGAATTCTTTGCGCTCGGTGATGTCACGGGCTACCATTACAATGTAAGGTTCATCACTGAAGCATACTACACTTAAATTGATCTCCATGTTAATGGGGGTGTTATCCTTTTTCTTCAGGATAGTTTCAATGGTTTTCCGATTTTTCAGATTTTCTGTGCTGATTAAATTACTGATAATATCATTCATTCCCTGAATTTCATCAGGGACCATAATATCCTCCACAGACATTTCCAACATCTCCTGGTACGAATATCCCAGTTGTTCACTTGCCGATTTGTTAAAATCAGCGAATCTGCCTGAAGGAACTTTTGAAAGAAATATTATATCATTAGTTTCATCTAATAATGCCCTGAATCGTTCTAATTCAGAAAGTCTATCCTGTAGTTCAGGATAATAGCTTTTTCTGATGGATTGTTCCCCTAATCCTATAATTTTTTCACGTATGGATTCCCAGTTATCATCATGATTAGAGTGCATTTTTAAATATCTCCTCTATATCACTTTGAGTGGGTCTTTTAGGATTGGTAATTATACAAGCATCATTAAGGGCCTTACTGGCCAATTCAGGAATATCAGTATAATTTACTCCTACATCTTTAAGAGATTGGTTTACTCGGGCCTGAGATTTCAAGTCCTTAATTCCTCTAATAAGAACTTCTTTGGCTTCATCATCATTCAATCCATCTATTTTGAGTCCGAGGGTTTTGCCAATTTTTCTGTATTTTTTAACTTCTGCATCATAGTTAAATTCAACCACATGGTCCAGGAGTATTGCGTTGCATTCTCCATGGGGTAAATCCAAAAAACCACCTAAACTATGGGCCATGGCATGGATTAATCCCAGACTTGCATTGGAGAATGCCAATCCTGCATGTGAACAACCTAACATCATTTTACCCCTTAAATCAATATTCTTAAGATCTTTACTGGTGGGAATGAGGTTAGAAGCTACTAAGCTGATGGCTTCCAGTGCATGTAAATCTGTAATGGGAGAGCTGGCATTGGAAACATATGCTTCAAAAGCATGGCTTAAAACATCGAAACCAGTGCAGATAGTGAGGAATTTATCCATGGTGAGAGTTGTTTCAGGATCGATGAGGGCAACATCTGGCACCACTGTTTTACTTATTATGGCCATTTTCAATTTCCTTTGTTCATCTGTAATTATGGCAAATTGTGATAGATCTGCCGCACTTCCTGCTGTGGTGGGTATGCAGATTAGGGGTGGTGATGGCACCGGTACTTTATCCACACCTTCAAATTCATATACCTCTTTATTATTTGAACTGACTATTCCTATGGCTTTAGCACAGTCCATTGGGCTGCCGCCACCCACAGCTACTATTAAGTTACAGTTTTCGTTTAGGTATAATTCAGATCCTTTCATAACTTGGCTAGAGGTGGGGTTTGATTTAATGTTAGAATAAATTTCATATTCAATTGATTCATTTTTTATAGCTTCTAAAACAGGATTTGCTAGACCTAAATCCAGAATATTAGGATCAGTAACTATTAGAACTTTACGGGCTCCGAAGTTCTTAGCATAACGCCCTACTAGAAATCTTGCACCTGAACCAAAGATAAATTCTGGGGCTACAAATTTTCTTAATTCTAAAAAGTCACTTTTCATGTTATTCTCCCTGATAATCAAATATAATATATGGAAAAATTAATATTTCTATTTTTTTAAATAATTATTTAATAATAGTATTTATTCCGGAGGGTGATATATGAAAAAGTTCCAAATAGGTTTACTGGTTTTTGTTATATGTTTTGTCATTGCTATATCTGGATGTACTTCCAATAATTCTACCTCTAGTAACAACACATCGAGTTCAAATGCATCAGCTTCTAATGAAATTAGTATTGTGGTGAGCTATACTGGTAGTTGGGCGGTGGATGTAAGCGGTCCATTCGGTTACCGTTCTCTATCAGGCACTGGAGATCAAACCACAAATATAGGCAGTGCTACTGGATCTGTAACTGCCGCCGCACGTAAAACTGATGGTGGTAATGGAGTTTTAACCGTTTCAATAACTAAAGGTGGAAAAACACTAGCTTCACAAAGTACTTCATACCCCTACGGAGGGGCCACCGCAGTCGCCACAGGTATCTAAAAACTCCATCAATTTATTTTTTTTACCTAAAAATCATTATTGATTTAATACTTGGGGATCATTCCTTTTCTATCTAATATAATTATCAAAGTAAAGAAAGCTAGACAGATGAATATAAAAATACCCGCAAGATTAGGACCATTTATTAGATAAAGAAAGAATGAGAATAGTATAAATAAGATTCCTACTTGGAATTCTAATTTCATATTCATCACCTTATTATAGATTTAATAATTTGTTTAAATTCTCTAAATATGATGGGTCTTCTATGAAACGGGGTGGTATACTTCTCTGGATGGATCCTTTTATTCCTAACAATTTTTCCATAACCGGGGATACAGCATGATAAGGTCTTCCCAGTTTATTTAACTTTGGTTCGCTAATTAATATGGCCTTATCCAATATTTTACTTTTTTTATCTCCTGCGATTATAACCAGATTTTCAAACCCATTTATTCTCTTAATATGTGCGTTATTTGAATATTTTTTGGAATATTGTATTATTTCTTGTGTTTCTAATTTGTTAAAGTCAATTATTTCTTTGACTTTGAAGTATCCGATTATATAAAGCGCAGATGAGAATTTATTATTCATATAAGGTTCTAATCCTGCATAGAATACTAATAGATCATTTTCATCAAGTTTCAGAAGTGATTTTCTTTTTGATGTTGCATCTCCGTAGGTGAATGTTTCAAACTCCGGATCGAAGTGTATGGGTAGTTCGTGGATTTTTTCAGGTATATAAGCTGCAAATGGTTTGTTTTTTACTCCTTGAGTATTTTTAAAGGTTTTAATTTCTTTTGTTTCCTCTGTCTCCGGAATGGGAATATACTCAAAGGATCCGTCTTGAAAAATAGGTGCTAAGCAGCCTCCACTTCCTTTATCAATCCCCACCCGCAGTAACATGGCCTTCATTAAATTCCTCATTGGTATTTACAGAAGGATTAAAAAAATTAATAAATTAATTAAAATAAAAAAAGGGTTATTTTTCAACTTTCAATTGATCCATAGCTTCTAAGAAACATTCTGCAAAATATTTTACATGCTCAGTGGGTATGGAGAAGCTTACTCGTAGGTAACGATGCCCGTATAGTTTGCTAGTGTATGTTCCTTCTCTGGTGAAAATACCCCTTTCTAAAAGATAATCTGCTAATTCTGAGGGTTTAATTCCAGTATCATATATGTCTATAGCCAGCATATTTGCATCTGAAGGGTAGACTGGTATAAATGCCCCATCAACCTGATCGACGGCCTTTTTTATGATTTCCTGGTTGGATCTGGTGGTGTCTTTGATTCTGTCCAACCATTCGTATTTAGAGTTGACCGCAGCTATTGCTCCTTTTTGGGAAACTACGTTGGTTCCTAGGTCGTTAATTAGTATGGTGCGTACTGAACTTATTAGTTCAGGTGAAGCGATCATGGCCCCTATTCTGAGTCCTGCCATTCCATATATTTTAGAGAAACTGTATATGGTGATGGTGCGATCTGGCGCGTACTTGGCCATTAAATGATGATCCCTAGCAAAATCTCGATAGGTGATGTCATGAAGTAGATAGATATCATGTTCTTCTGATATTTCCTTGAACTCTTTTATCTCCTGCTTGGTATATGATGATCCCAATGGATTCAGTGGGTCTATCAGACATATTAGTTTAGTGTTCTCATCCAAGTTCTCTCGGGCAAGCTGTGGGGTCAGTTTATAACCACATTCTGGGTTGTAGATGGGTATAGATCTTACCTCACCGAATCTGCTGCAGAAATTATCTATTATTAGGTAACCAGGATCACAAGTTAAGGTGTTGTTTTCAGGTTCCAGAATATTATTAGCTGTATGGTATAGTGATTCTGTAGCTCCTGCAGTTATTAAACAATCAAATCCATGGGTTAACCCCAGATCTTCCTGTACCAAATCTTGTAATTCTGGAAATCCATCTGGTGGGGGGTATTTAGCATAGTCTCCTTTTTTTATGCTGCTAACCATGGCTTCCATTATCCCGTCTTTAGAATGTAGATGGTTGGTGTTTTGACCCATCCAGATAATGTCCTGATCATTGTAAACATAGGTGAAAAATTCGTTTGGATTATCAAAACCTTTGGGTATGGATTTAACCTCTCTAGCATACTTTTTTCTAGAAATCATAGTTATCACAACTTAACTTACTGAATTATCACAACTTAACTTACTAAATGAATAAAATCAGCGAACAGACATTAACAAACCGATTTTAAATATTTAAGGTGAAATAATAATTATTTTTTTATCAGTTAACCAATGAAGATAATCTTCATGAAGTTAACCAGATTGTATAATTTATTTTATTATAAAATGAAACAATTATTATTTCTGTTAAAGGTTTAACTGAAATATTAATTATTTTTTATTAGAATTTAATCATCAACTAATTTAAAATTTACCTTTTTAAGTCATATAAGTCCATCATTTACAATTTTGAAACGAGCCTTAAGACCTTCCGGACGACTTCTATGTCTTTTTAAAATGGCATATCTTTCCCCATCAACATCTCCTCGGGCCAGTTCAATCATAATCTTGCTCCAATATTTTAGTATGGTGCCGCCTACTGGTGCTATCACACTGGTGGTTCCATCATCCCCAAATGCGGAGTAGATCTGGTTAGTGATGATCACTGCTACATGATATTTTCTGGCAATTCTGGATAAACGACCCATCTGTTTACCCAGTTCACGGTTAATTTGAGTTAAATCACCCTCTTTAAGCCTGTAAAGAGCTACTGCAGAATCAAGAATTACCAGATCAACATTCTCTTTTCCTGATTCTAAAAGATTTTCTACCTTTTTTAAAACTTCATCCTGTTCCTGGAAAGTTTTCGGTTCGAATATTAGTACATTACTGGCAAGATCATCAAAATCATTTCCTGATATCTGTTTAAACCTTTCTATGGATAATCCTCCTTCTGTATCGACAAATATTGCTTTGTTTCCCTTTTTTACACACTGAACCATCAGGTTCAATGCAATATTTGTTTTACCAGATCCCGGAGGTCCGTAAAACTGAGTTAAACAACCCTTCTCCACTCCTCCACCTATAATATTATCAATAGAACATTTGATAGGTATCTTACCCTTGTCATCCATATCCTTTAGCACTTTCAAGATTGATCCTCTATAATAAATTGATAATAAACCTATTAACTCTTATTTAATTTAATTTACTTTCCATGATAAATAATATTTGATATTTTTAGTTATTCAAGAAATTTTTTTTAATTGATAATAAAATTTTTTACATAAGCAAGTACATAATAATTGATAAGGATTTGAAAGAAAGTTCCCTGAGTAAACAAAATCATAGAAGATAAAAATCTGGATGGGGCCATGAAATCTTTTTAAAATATTCATATGATGGTCAACATCTATTAAAATAACATAAAAATGCAGATTTAAATGAAATAACCATCTTATTAAGTTTAAATCTAAAAAACAAATCCTGAAGTACTGACTTTCATAATATTCAGTTTTATATTCAATAAAACGCATTTCAATTATATTATTCCATGAGCATCTACTCAAATATTATGCTCAATCATTCTAAGATTTCACCGACTTAATTTTGAGAGGTATTTCAATAGAAAATTAACGGTAAAGTTAAAAAAATAAGAAAACGATTTAGGATGTTTTTTGGATGTCAAATAAAGTTCAGACAGCCAAAATAGAGGAAAAAAACCGTAATATAACGGATATGATTGGTATATTCCAGGGTATAGCCGATAATCCTATCTCTAAATTTTTTTTAAATCATACTTTGGATTATTGTAATAAAGACCATGCCCACCGTTTAGAAGTATGCTTAGATTTGTATTTCGGAAACAGAGAAGATGCCTGCAGAAAATGTAAAACTCTATCTAAATTTGTGAATTTCCTCATAAACAGAGGAACTTCCAGTTTCGGTGTATCAGAAGATGAACTAAAAGAAATAATGGAAGATAAATATTGGGTTAAAGGATTAAGCAGTGTTATAAAAGGGATCGCCATTTTTGGCGTTAGAAAACCTTTTGTACCTGGAGCACCATTTCAGGTAGTTTGGAACCTTACTCGAGCCTGCAATATGAAATGTGTTCACTGTTACGAAGACGCCGGTAGTAAAGGAAAAGAGGAATTAAATACCCAACAAGTAACTGAAGGGCTTGAAATAATGGCCAAATCAGGTGTTACATCCATAGCATTCTCTGGGGGAGAGCCAACGATTCATCCCCATATACTGGACTTCATCAGGAAATCAAATGATCTTGGAATGTTCACGGCCATGGCTACCAATGGTTACACCCTATCCAAGGATGGAGAATGCTCTAAATATATTAAAAGCGGTTTAAAATTCGTGCAGATTAGTGTGGATGGTCTTGAAGCCAGAACTCACGATTCATTCAGGGGAGTGGAAGGTGCTTGGGAAAATGCAATTCAAGCTGTGGAGAACTGTGTAGATAGTGATCTTTTTGTTGAAGTAGCTACCACAGTTACTGAATACAACTTTCATGAAATACCAGATATGATAACCCTCATAAGAGACATAGGAGCCGATTGGTTTATGATCTACAACTTCATACCCACTGGAAATGGTGAAAAGATCATGAAACTCGACATATCTCCTCAAAAAAGATTTAAATTACTTAAAAGAGCCTATAATGAAAATGATGGAGAAATGCAGGTTCTTTCCACAGCACCTCAATATGCTACCATAGCAGAAATGATGATATCAGAAGATAATCATGTGATTCCCACCCATTTTTCAAATCCAGAATATAATAATCCCATGGTTGAAAAGTTAGCAGACTTTATAGGGGGTTGTGGGGCTGGCAGATTCTATATGAGTGTGGAACCTAACGGAGATTTATATCCTTGTGTTTTCTTCCCTCATGAATCAGAATTAAAACTTGGTAACCTACTAATAGATGATTTTGAAGAAGTATGGAAAAATAATGAATTATTAAACACTCTTAGAAACAAAGAAATTTTACAGGGCCACTGTGGAGAATGTGATTCCCATAACATCTGCGGAGGATGTAGAGCTAGAGCTTATAATTACTTCAATGATATTTTAGCCCCTGATCCGGGATGTATTAACAACAAATATGAGTGGGAAAAGATAAAGAATAAGTTTTCCTCATTTAAGGAGCATGATAACAGTCTTTTTTAAATATATATAGTAAATAAGAGGCAAAGACATGGATGTTTTACTTATAAATCCTTATGATCAAAATGCTGTTAAGAACGGTTTAGGTTTTATAAGCCCTCCTATCAATCTAATGTACTTAGGAGGAGCATTGGAGAATGCCAACTATGATGTATGCATTATTGATGATGATCTGGAGCAACTGGGATATAAAGAATTATCTAAAATCATATCGAAACAAGGACCCAACATAATAGGAATCACCGCCACTACATCTTCGGTTAAAAACGCCTTGGAATATGTGAAGTTAACAAAAGAAATACTACCAGATTCAGTAACTGTTATGGGTGGTCCTCACACCTCTTTCATGCCTGTTGAGACCTTAAAATCCTGTTCATCCCTTGATGCTGTGGTTATTGGTGAGGGAGAGGAAACCATGATTGATCTAGTCAGTAAATACATTGATGAGAATAATGGAAAACTAGCTGAAATCAAAGGAATTGCTTATAAAGATGGAAAAAATGGAAATATAAAAATAAATCCCTCCAGACCGTTGATTAAAGATCTTGACTCTATTCCATTCCCCGCCAGACATCTAGTGCCCTTTGAATCATATAAAACAACCCAAGAAAAGTCCAGTGACATGATAACCAGTCGAGGATGCGTATTCAACTGTGATTATTGTTCGTCATCTTTGATCATGGGTAAAAAGTTCCGTACCCGCAGTCCAGAAAATGTAGTAGATGAAATTGAACACCTCATAGATAGGTATAAGCTGGAAAATATAGCTTTCATGGATGATACATTTATGCTCAACAAAATAAGAGCCAATGATATAGCCGATGAAATAAAGGATCGAAGACTGGATATTAGTTTCGTCGCCTCTTCCCGTGTTGATATGGTTGATAAGAACCTTCTTATGAAACTGAAAAAGGCTGGTTTAAAAACCCTATACTATGGGGTTGAATCTGGATCACAAAGGGTACTAGATCTTATGAAAAAAGGAATAACTCTAAAACAGGCCGAAGAAGCAGTAAAATCAGCTAAAGAAGTTGGTTTAGAGGTTTTAACTTCATTTATTCTGGGATTTCCAGGAGAAACCCTGGAAGAGATCAATAAAACCATTAATTTCTCCATTAAACTTAATGCAGATTACAGTCAGTACTCCATACTCACCCCTTTCCCTGGAACCCCCATATATTACGAATTAAAGAGGAAAAAATTAATCGAAACAGAGAATTGGAATAAATATACTGTTTTAAAATCCGTGATAAAATACGAAGAATTGGGTTTAAGCAAAAAATTAGTGCAAAGAAAATTGGCACAGGCCTATTTTAAATTCTACTCCAGACCTAAATATCTTCTGAAACACCGTTATATGTTTAAAATTCTAGTCGAAACTATCTTAAGGGCTTTTATATTGCCCCAACTCAATGGAAGGTCTCCCCAAGGATGGTATAAAACCTTGGCTGATAAATCATCTTAAAAATACTCTTTAGATATTATTTATTAAAAAATAGGGATTAACCCAGGATTATCTCCAGTAATACACTCTCCACCCTTAGAAGTTACTATGAAAGTATTTTCAATCCCCACCATACCTATACCTGCTATGCCCTTTTTTGGCTCAATTGCGAAGACCATTCCTTCCTTTAAAGGCTCCGTAAATTTTTCTGCAATCACTGGCAGTTCATCTATCAATAAACCTATTCCATGTCCCAGGAATTTAACTCTGCGATTTTCAAAGCCCATGAAATTCTCCAGAAAATCCGGTTCAAGATCATTCATTATGTTATAATAAATCTCGGAAGGTACAGCCCCAGGTTTTAACTGAGACGCGATTTCATTCTGGATTTCCACACATTTCTCATGGGCATCTAAGACATTTTTAGGAAGTGAACATCCAAACATGTAAGTCATGGTTTTATCTGTGTTATAACCTTCATATCCACATCCAATATCCAGGAATACCAGATCACCCTTGTTTAATTTTTTATCACGACTCCCTAATACGGGTGCTGCTGGACTTAATCCTTTATTACCACTGGCACCGTCAAAATAGGAAGGATATAATGAATTTGTACCAAATCCAATGTGTCCCAGTAAAATCTCGGTATCGAACATGCCAAAACGTGTCAGACCATGATTTCCTTCCCCTATTAAAACTGGAAAGAGTTCTGCTCCTAAATCTGCTTCACTCATCCCTTCACGTAGCATCTCTGGTACTATGTCCTCCAGAACATGCTGATGTATTTTGCCTGATTTCCTTATCAAGGATAACTCATAAGGGCTTTTAACAGATCTCACTTTAGCCAGAGGAATATCCAGGGGTTTAAAATTCTTAAATGGGAAGTGTTTATTAAACCTCTGGTATAATGCCAGTGGTACTCTCTCTGTTTCCAGATAAACTGTATCGGGAAGTTTTTTTAAGTTTTTTGCTGCATCTCGGAAACTGTTAATATGTCTAATTTCACCGAATTAAGATTCATCCATAGCCCTTTCATAACTCCTTCGCACCCAGAAAACAGCCTCTTCTTTGCCGATGATTAATATTCCATCCTGCATGGTCCCAGTAAAATAGAACAGGTTGATCTTACTGAATATAACCGCCATCTCCCAATCAGGGTAAGACAAATCCATGACTTTTTTAAATCTCTTTAAACGATTATTCAGTTCTTTTTGTGGTGTTTTATTCATATGATACCCCTTTATACAAATGAGTTATTTTTAGCTATAATTTTTTTTAAAAATTTAAATTTATCTTAATATCCGTAGCTCCCCTTCTAAGGATTTTAGGGGGGCTAGTAGTCCAGTCAATCACTGTAGAATGTGTTCCCTTGGCTTTACCACCATCTATAATTAAATCAACATCCTCACCTAACTGCTCTACAACTTCAGCTAAAGATCCAGGAACAACTCTGCCAGATATATTGGCACTGGTGGCGGTTATGGGGAATTCTCTACATAATTCTCTGCTGATTTTATTATTCGGAATTCTTACTCCAATTTTATCACTACCAGCAGTTAAAAGTGAAGAGATGTGTTCTCTCTTTTTAAGGATGATGGTGTAAGGACCCGGTAAAATCTTCTCTATTATTTCTTCTCCCTTATTTAGATAAGCAATTTTATGGATATCTGATATTTCAGAAACACATACAGATAAAGGTTTATTTATAAGCCTTTTTTTTATATTATAAACCTTTTCTATGGCTTTTTCAGAAAATAAACTAGCACCCAATCCATAGATCGTGTCGGTAGGATAAACTACCGTACCATCGGCTTTTAAAATATTTATCGCCTGTTTTATTTTCTCTTTTTCAGGATTTTGGGGATTTATCTGAATTAATTTCATCTAATGTATATTTTCATCCAAAACATATATCCTTTTATAAATTTTAATTAAATTTGATGCTGGATAAACTACGGCCCCAGGTTAAAATATTATTGGACCCTTTGGCAGGAGCATTGAAGGTTAACCCAAATATTATAACTGTTATCGGTCTTCTGGTGAGTGTTTTATCTGCTTATATGTTTGCTTCTGGAAATTTACTATTTGGTGGTGTCTTTTTAGGGCTAAGCGGGTTTATTGACATACTCGATGGTGCTATTGCCCGTAAACATTCTAAAATAAGCCTTTTTGGTGGTGTTCTGGATTCTACAGCAGATAGATTTTCTGATGCCTTTATTATAATGGGAATTATCTACGGTGGCTTTGTAAACTGGATTTTTGGAGTTTTAACTTTGCTTGCAACATTTTCAGTGAGTTATATCCGGGCCAGGGCAGAATCTCAGGGAATAAAATGTGATATAGGGATAGCAGGAAGACCTGAAAGACTGGTGATTCTCATGGCCGGTGCTTTTTTAGGTTATTTAATAAACCCCATCATCATGACTGTTGCGGTGTTAATTGTGATGATCCTAAGTTATTTAACTGTACTACAAAGATTATATCATTCCTGGAAAGAGTTGAAGCATATAGAATAGTTCTTATTCTACATAAAAGTTGGTGCATAGAATGGATGAGGTTAATAGGATTAAAAAGGATGTGGAACTCTTTGCAAAAAATATAAAAGAAGTTGAATCCATAGAAGTTAGTGCTAGAGAAGAAGAGATAGTACAGATGGCTAGGAATTATTCCCGAGACACCATATACTATCTGGAAAAAGAGGACAAATATACGGCTTTTGGTTGTATAACCTATGCACATGGCCTATTGGATGCAATACGTCTTCTTCATGGACAAATTTAGTATGAATCCATTTAATTGAAAGGGATAAAATGGTAAAGTTATTTAAAAAGGAATCTCAAGTAGAGAAACTTGCAAAAGAACATGTGGAAATTGTTCATCAAAGTGTTCATAAACTTAAAACGGTTTTAGCCTATTTCTATGTTGGTGATTTTGAAAAATTAGATAAGGAAGTTGTCGAACTTTCCAAATTGGAACATGATGCTGATGAGATAAGGCGAATGATGGAACTGGAATTTTATCACGGTGCTTTCCTACCTTTTGATCGGGAAGACCGCATCGCATTAGCAGAGTTAGTGGATAGTGTTTCTGACATGGCCGAAGAAACCGCATATAGTATCTGTTTAAGCAGATTAAATTTTCCGAAAAAAGGGGAGAAGGATTTCCAAAAGTTTGTAGATGTGATTTGTGAAACAGTTTCTATGTTGACTCAGTGTATTGAAAAATTAGATGTAGATTTGGGAGAATCCATAGCAAAAGCTCATCAGGTGGAATATCTTGAAGATGAAGCTGATGCAATGGAAAGGAAAATAATAAAAACACTCTATAAACTTTATCGAGATGAAAAAATCGATTTGTTAACTCTTTTGGAACTAAAAAATATTACCATTAAACTGGGAACGATTGTAGACCGGGCGGAGAACGCTTCGGATCGTGCTCTTATTATAGCGGCTAAAAGGAGAGGTTAAACAATATGGAAATGAACTCGGAAAAGATGCAAAATGCAACCTATGATCTTAAATTTCTCCTTAATAGGGACTATCATAAAAAAAATGCCCTAGAATTCATTGGTAATCATTATTTATTGAACAAAGAAGAGCGTAATTATTTATTAAGAACTGTATATTCCAGTGAAAAATCAGATGGCCGAAGGAGTAAAATAGTTCCCATAAGTAAGATAAAAGGTAAAAATCTGTTTATTGACGGTTATAATGTGCTTATCACGGTTGAAAGTATTTGTAAAAACGAAAATTCAATTATGATGTGCGAAGATGGTGTTTTAAGAGATATTAACGCTGTTTTTGGTAAATATAAATGTAAAGAGAAAACTAAAATCGCATTAAATTCTATTATATCCCTGGTTAAAATATACAAACCTACCAATGTTCATTTTTTCTTCGACAGCCAAGTTAGTAAAAGTGGCGAACTATCAAAAATCACCCAACAGATCTTGTTAGCGCAAGAAGTAACTGGAAGTGCTGATACAGCTTCAAATGTTGATTATCAGTTAATAAACTTATCTAATGAAACTGATGGCGTGGTAGCAACCAGCGACAGTATAATAATGGATAAAGTAGATTATATATTGGACATTCCCAGTTTCATACTTAAAATCAAAAAGAAGAACTTATCACTATCAAAATTAATTAAATGAACTCTTTTAATTAAAAAAAATTTTTATATGAACAATTAAAAAAATAAAAAAAATAGATATCCGTTTAATCAATCGATATCTGTAAATCTTCCTTCTAATTTTTCTAATACACCAGGAAGAGTAGTATATTCCATTTCATCTGCAGGCAGCCTGTGAGGTTCGAATGGACCATGTCTTCTCATGTATTCAGCAATTTCTGAAGCTAAAGCTCTGGATCTGTCATATGCAGGGTCATCGAATAAATCCATTGGACCTACCAGTTTACTTTCTGCAATCTGGAATCCTAAGGCTATAACCCTTGGTGGTCCATCAAATCTTATAGGGTGAGCGTTTTTCTGTGCAACAGGCATTAATGGGCCGTTATGTGATCCTCTCATCCATCCACCTACTAAATGAGGGAATGCGAATGGTTCTACTACTTCCCCTGCTGCGGGGAATCCGGATTGTGATCTAACAATGGCTACTGGATCATCCTTTCCCACGTATTTTCCTGCCATGAGGTTCAATCTTTCGGTACTTACTGATGCTGCGATTTCATTATCACTTTTACGATAGATGTGTTTGATAACATAGCGGCTAATTGTTCCTAAAAGAGCTGCTAAATCGTAGATTTCTTCGGGACATGACATTATTACTTTTTTATGTTCCATAACATCATAAACTTCATATTTAAAACCATCGTGAAGTGATGGGTCAATTACTAATCCTGCTGTGTTAAAGGGATCTGCAAACATTCTAAAAAGAGGCATGTTGAATGCCCCGGGTTCGGTCTTATCACAGCAAAAGATTATTACCGGGTCGCTAGGTCTTTCTTTAAACTCCATTTCGGCCACTCCAGGGCCCATTCCTTTAATGTTACCTGAAAATGTGTCAGACAACATATCCTGTCCAGCTCCATAAAGTTTTAGTTCGCGAGCCACGGCTGTAGCATCCATAAATGTGTCGAATGCTAATTTGTGGACTTCCTCATTCTCTTCGCCGTTTCGATGGGTCATTATCAATTCAGTGTCATCACCACAGTTGGTAACGTAGAAATCTTCCAGAAGGCCTTCATCTAAAGCTTTTCCTAAGTTTTCTCTACACTTGGCAAGTATCTTCTCATGGGTCACTACATGTCCAGCCACACTTCCTACATCTGCTTTTATTACACTAACGGTAGTTTTTGTCATCAAATACACCTCCAATTTTTGCAAAATTTCTATTCAATAATAGCCAAAAGCTGAATTTATTTAAACCTTTAAAATTTGTAATATTTAATTAAACTAGTTTCCTAGCTTTAAGCTATCTATAAGAATATTCAATATAAATTATGTTTAGGGTATCCATATAAATTTATGTTTTAACCCTTAAGAATATCAAATACTATAAAGAAGTAGAATTTTTCTAATTAACCATTTTATCAGGGATAATATCAAATAAACTCTAATTCTTTTATAAAAAATTTAATTAAAGATATAATTAAAAATAAAATAGTCATTTCAGTGATTTGAGTTTTCTCTTAATTTCCTGAGTCATATCATCCGTTTTAAAATTACCACCCAAGTCGGGCGTGACTTTCTTACCCTCTTTTAAAACTTCTATAAGTGCATTTTCCAACATATATGCTTCTTCTTCCTCATGGAGATATCTTAATAGCATAACTGTAGATAAAATCATTGCTGAAGGATTAGATATGTTTTTACCAGCTATATCAGGACCGGATCCATGGACTGGTTCGAATAACCCATTTTTGTAACCGATATTAGCTGAAGGAGCTAATCCAAGCCCTCCAACCAGGCCGGCACCTTCATCAGATAATATATCACCGAATAAATTAGTAGTTACTATACAATCAAATTCTTGGGGTTTGGTTAATAAAAACATGGCCATGGCATCTACATATTTATCATCAGCTTCAGTATCAGGATAATGTTCTGCTACTTCATAGAAGATACGTTTAAATAATCCATCACTTAGTTTTAATACGTTTGCTTTGTGAACTGCTGTTACTTTACTTCTTTCAGTTTTTTTAACATATTCAAATGCAAATTTTGAAATCCTCTGGGAAGCTTTGGTGGTTATAACTCTTAGAGCGGTTGCTCCATCATCAGTTTTCTCTTCTATACCTGAATATAGACCTTCTGTGTTTTCTCTTATGATAACCAGATCTAGATCAGGATACAAGCTTCTTACTCCAGAATATGACTTGACTGGTCTGATATTGGCATATAAATCCAGGGCTTTTCTCAAGGTAATGATGGCACTTTTCTGACCAGGTACCGTGGTAACCGCGCCAAAAAGAACAGCATCAGCTTTACGAGCCTGTTTGATGGTTTCCTGAGGGATAGTTGTTCCAGTACGTTTGTAACTTCCATTTCCAGCATAGGCTTCTGTATAACTAAATTCAATATCTAAACAATCTAAAACCTGAAGTGCAGCATTCATAACTTCCGGTCCAATTCCATCTCCAGGTATAATAGTTAAGTTATACATATGGATCCCTAAAAATTCATTTTATTACAAAAAACAGCCCAAGATTATTTTTTTATCCATAAAAACCTTATAACTGCTTTTAATAATAATTAGATAAGTATATGGCTATGAAAGAATATACTATGTATTTAATCTAAGTATATTGTATTTAAATAAATGATCTAACTTGAATTTTCCGTATTCAATACAACAAAAAAATAAGGGAGATATAGAAATGGAAAGGCAAGATAACATTAAAAGATTAATTCAAACATTAGAAGATGATGATGAACTGGTCAGAGTCCAGGCTTCAGAATTACTGGAAGAAATGGGCAAACCAGCCGTGGAACTTCTAATCGATGCATTAAATAATCCTAATAAAAATATAAGAAGATACTCCGCCAGAGTTTTAGGAGAAATTGGTGATAAAAGAGCGATAGAACCACTTATTGCCAATTTAAAAGATGATAATAAATGGGTCCGTCGTGAAACATCTGGTGCTCTCAGTAAAATGGGAGACCCGGCTACTCAACCTTTAATCAAATTACTGCAAGATCCTGATTGGAGAGTTAGAGGAGGAGCAGCATGGGCATTAGGAAAAATAGAGAATAAGGAAGCAGTAGAACCACTAATAAAAGCTTTAGAAGATGATAGTGGATTTGTAAGGAGTGGTGCTGCTTGGTCATTAGGTAACATCAATGATGAGAGAGCAATAGAGCCATTAAAAATGGCATTAAATGATAAAAGTAGTTATGTGAGAAAAACAGCCGAAAAATACTTGGATAGTTGGGGTAAATTAGATTAATTATAAATTAACCTTAAATTGGATTTATTGTGTATAAAAATAAGTCCAATCCACTTATTTTATATAATTTATTTTATTAATAGATAAAAGCAAATAATTTATTATCTATAATATGCAATAGTGAATTGAAGTATTTTAATTTCTTTTGCGAAAAATTTATTCTATTAGTAATCTGATAGAAGGTGATATCATCAAAGTCAGTGTAATAGGTGCTTCAGGCAGAGTAGGACGGTCAGCTGCGTTTTGTCTGGCTGAAGAAAACATGGTGAGTAAGCTGGTATTGTTTTCCAGGGAAGAAAGTCTTGCAAAAATACAAGGCGAATCTCTGGATATGTATGACGCTATGGCTGCCAAAGATATTCGTATTTCCATTACTTCATCTTGTAAAATGGAAGATCTACAGGATTCTGATATAGTAGTAATAACTGCCGGGGTTCCCCGAAAAGCGGGTATGTCTCGTATGGAAATTGCCATTCCCAATGCCAGAATTGTTGCTGAATACTCCAGATTAATCGCTGAATATTCGCCTAATTCTATTATACTGGTCGTAACAAATCCTGTTGATGTTATGACTTATGTTGCTTTAAAAGCATCAGGATTTGATAGGAATAAGGTTTTTGGTCTGGGTAATCACCTTGATTCCCTACGGCTGAGGAATATGCTGGCCAAACATTTCAACATACATGTAAGTGAGATTCACACTAGGGTTATAGGTGAACATGGAGACCATATGGTGCCTTTAGTCAGTTCCACATCTATAGGTGGTATATTACTCAATAATTATGCCTTAGGTGATACCATAGACATGGAAGGAATGGTCAAAAAGGTTATCAACGCTGGAAGTTATGTAATTAACAAAAAGGGCTCCACAGAGTTTGGACCAGCTTATGCCATTGCCAATATCATCAGCACTGTTTTAAATGACGAAAAGAAAATTTTAACAGTCAGTGCTTATCTTGAAGGAGAAATAGAGGATATTAAAGACGTTTGTCTGGGAGTGCCTGTTAAACTGGGCATAAATGGAATAGAAAGAATAATTCCCATAAAAATGAATGATAATGAGACTAAAGCTTTTTTAAATGCTGCAGAAGTTGTTAAAAAGAGAACAGAAGAAGTAATGAAGAATTTATAATTTAGTATCTATTTTTATCCTAATAAAATTACACTTAATATTTATTTTTATTAATGCTCCTTTTCAATCTACTGAATTATTAACCGATTTTGTCATGTAATTTGAATAATTTTTAAATAGACATATTTATATATCTGTTCAGTTATACATTCTATTAACTACTTATTTATGAACATTGTATAAAAAAATCTAGTTTATGACCATATTTTATCAAAATATTTTGTCGTCGGAAAGCCATTTCCGATAACTTTATATATGGTTTTGTTGATAATAACAGATAATATAAAATAATGGTTCAAAAGGAAAGTCTCAGATGATAAAAATAGGAATATTAAACCTGCAAGGTGATGTTCAGGAACACATAGAAGCTACAGAAAAAGCCGTTGGAAAAATGGATATTTCTGCCCAAATTTTTAAAGTAGAAACAGCATCTGATGTCTCAAAATGTCAAGGTATCATTATTTCTGGTGGGGAAAGTACAGTAATAGGAAAATTAATAAAAGAGGAAGGAATCGACCAGACGATACGAGAACACAACATAGCTGTGCTGGGTACCTGTGCAGGGATGATAATACTTGGAAAAAAAACAGATTATCAGCAGCCTCTAATGGGCTTAATAGACATGCAGGTTAAAAGAAACGGATTTGGTAGACAAAAACTTTCCTTTGAAGAAGAAGTTGAAATATTCGGTGAAAAATTCCCTGGAATATTCATCAGAGCCCCCTATGCCAGTGAAGTAGGAAATAACACAGAAATACTGGCCAGAATTAAAGATAAAATAGTGGCCGTTCGGGAAGGAAAATGTATAGCCACTGCTTTTCACCCCGAACTGACCGAAGATACCCTAATTCATGAATATTTTATTAAGGAGGTTTTAAATTGTGTGGAATAGCAGGAGTGGTATTTAAAGATGGTAAAATTCACCCAGTAGGTGACGCTCTAACCAAAATGCTGGATGCCCTACAACACAGAGGGCCGGATTCAGCAGGGTTCGCCATATATGGTGGTCTAGGGCTTTTAGAAAATGAATATCTACTAAATATAGAAGTTAAAGAATCACCCGGTCTTTTAGAAGAAGTTAAAAACACGGTGAACATCTCCACCCCCATTAAAAAAGAAGAGATAATTCCCTCCGTTGAAAATTTCATAATATACCGTTGCAAAATAGCTTTAAACTCGTTTTCCGAGTTAAAACCCCTAATAATGAGAATCGATAAAATTGATGATGTAATTGTGCTTAACGGAAGCCATTCATTTGAAATGATAAAGGATGTGGGATTGGTTAAAGATATCGCAGCCAGATACAATACCCAGGATAAGATGGGAACCCATGCCATCGGACATACCAGATTCTCCACAGAAAGCATAGTAGATCGATACCATGCCCATCCCTTTCAAAGTTACATCATTCCAGACATAACCGTGGTGCATAACGGTCAGATTACCAATTACTGGAAAATAAGAGACCCATTAGAAAGGAAAGGACATATATTCGAAACCACCAACGATACAGAGTGTATAGTCCACTACATTGCAGACAAACTAAATGAAGGATATAAACTAGAAGAAGCCCTGGAACAATCGGTAAAAGACATGGACGGCCCTTTTTCATATATTGTAGGGACCCCAAACGGCGTGGGAATTGCAAAAGACCAGTTAGGATTAAGACCTGGTGTCCTTGCAGAAAATGATGAAGTATTTGCCATAGCTTCCGAAGAAGTAGCTTTAAGAGAAGTAATGGATACCCATGATATCGAACAAATCTCACCCGGTGAGGCAAGAGCCTATACCATCTGAAAATTTAATGCCCATTATACAGAGAAATTAAACCCAAAAAAGGTAAGGAAATTCACATTAACCCCTCATAAAAAAAATAAAGGAGATTCCTATGCAGGATATTATAATCTATGCCCAAAATAAAACCCCTCGAGAAGTCAACCAAGATTTAAAACAATTCGCCAAAAATAATAAGAAAATCACTATAAAAAACCCCAATGCCATGCATTATATGGCTGCCGGACTAACAGAACCAGTAGAAGTATTTATAGACGGCTCAGCAGGATACTTCGTTGGGACCATGATACACGGAGCAAAAAAACATGTAAATGGCAATGCAGGATGGTTCCCCGGTGATAATATGACTGACGGTGAACTAATAATCGATGGATCTGCAGGTGATGGTGTTGGACAGGGCATATATGGCGGAACAGTTGTGGTAAAAAAAGATGCCGGTTCCAGAACTGGGGAAATCATGAAAAATGGGAATATTATTATCGGAGGAAATTCAGGATTCATGAGTGGATTGTTCATGATGGGCGGTCGAATAATCATCCTAGGAGATATATCAGACGATGCTGGTGAATCTATAATAAGAGGAGCCATATACGTTAAAGGAAACATCAAAAGCTTAGGAAAGAACGCTAAAGTAGAAGAAATCAATGCGGAAGACAAAAAAGAGCTTATGGAAATTTTAACCCCCCATGGATTTGATTTAAAAGATGATGATTATAAAAATTTCAAAAAAATAGTCCCCCGAAGCAAAAGACCATTCTATGGTAAAGAATCAGAAGAAGGATAAAGGAATGATGATATGGAAATTAACAATCAAATAAAAACAGAAAAAGTGGCCATCATAGGAACACCCTGCCATTTAGTGGCTGCAGATAAACTGGACGCATATTCTGATTGTCTCGGTGAGACCTCACTGGATCTAAAAATAGGACTATTCTGTATGGAAAATTTTTCCTACACTTATATGAAAAAACTCTTGGAAAAATACGATGCTGAAATGAAGGACGTAATTGAATGTAGAGTGGAAAAAAATTACATGTGGTTCTACCTTACCGAAGACCGGCTAGTTAAAATTCCTTTAAAAGAAGCAAAAAGCTGTATGCGTAAAAACTGTCAGGTGTGTATGGATTTTACTTCAGAATTATCAGATATATCCGTGGGATCGGTAGGCTCACCAGAAGGATGGTCAACTGTTATAGTTCGCACCGAAAAAGGATTAAAACATTTAAAAAAAGCTGAAGAAGATAATTATATAGTTACCAAACCTTTAACGGATTCAGGCATGAAAATAATTGAAAGACTTGCCCGTAAAAAGAAAAAGGAGAATAAAGAAGAGATAATGAAAAGGGAACACATCGGAAGACCTGTTCTTTATCGAAGACACATCCCACCAGATATATTCGAAGAAGAAGTGCGTTATTGCCAGTTTGAAGATCTTAAAGGCGATGTGATTGACGTAGGTTCCTGTGTACTTTGCGGGGCCTGTGTACTGGCCTGTCCTGAAGATATAGTGGCTATTGAAGATAGGAAACCTCAAATAAAGGGAAAGTGTCCTGAAGGATGTAACATCTGCTATGTAGCCTGTCCCCGTACTTATATCCCTGAAAAAGAGCCTAACATCGATGCAGATAAGAAACCACTTGGAAATTATCTCAAAATAGTATCTGCCCAAGCACCTATGATTAAAGGACAGGACGGAGGAGTAGCAACTGCACTTCTAAACTACGCATTAACTGAAAAAATAGTTGATGAAGTGCTGGTGGTGGATAAAAATAAAGATCATCCTTGGAAACCAGAAGCCAAGGTTACAAATAACGTTGCCGATGTTCTAAGCGCATCAGGTACTAAATATTCCGCTTGTCCCATTTTTAAATCTTTAAAATCATTTAAAAATAGCAGGATTAGTGAATCCCATTAATTTAAGGAGGAGTAAATTTGCCATTTAAAATAGAAAGAAACCAAGAAATGTGCAGGAGAAACTTCGACAGACCAGGATGTTGCTGGTATATGTGCGATAACCGGGATGAACAACTGTGCCAAAACTGTTACTCCTGCCTTAACAACTGTCCCCATGGAGTTTACGAGATCATAAACGATGAACCATACCCTCTTCACCATGAAAATTGCGTTGGATGCAGAATATGTGAGGAGATGTGTCCCAACAATGCCATAGAGGTGAATGCTGTCCCTGAGGATCGTAGAAATGTATGGTCCTTCGCCGATATGGTGGAGATTGAAAGGAAATCAGAGGTAGGATCCTATAAAGTAAGGGGCTGTGGAGCCACTAGGGTGGTTCCCACCTTTGATGATCTAGTTATCGTGCCCGCCCAGGTATCAAGACCACCTATAGACAAGTACCGAGAGCCCTGTAATACTCGAGTGGTTCTGGGCTCAAGATATGCAGAAAATCCATTGGTACTGGATACGCCAATAATGATAGCTGCTATGTCCTTTGGTGCATTAAGTAAAGAAGCTAAAATAGCACTGGCTATGGGTGCTACTCTAGCTGGTACAGCCACCAATACAGGGGAAGGAGGTATGCTTCCTGAAGAAAGAAAATATGCTTCTAAACTTATAGCACAATACGCTTCTGGTCGTTTCGGTGTTTCTGCTAATTACCTGAACAGTTCAGATGCTGTAGAAATCAAAATAGGTCAGGGAGCTAAATCAGGTATGGGAGGTCATCTATTAGGGGAGAAGGTAACTCCTGACGTATCACGTATCCGAATGATACCCGAGGGAACTGATGCCCTTAGTCCTGCCCGGCATATGGATATTGTGGGTCCTGAGGATCTTAGTATGAAGATATCTCAGTTAAGAGAGATTACCGATTGGAAGGTTCCCATAATCGTTAAATTCACTTCAGGAAGGGTTAGTGATGATGTAAAAATCGCTGCTAAAGCTGGTGCGGATATCATCGTGGTGGATGGTATGCAGGGAGGAACTGGAGCCGGACCTGACGTGGTAACCGAACATTCTGGTGTGCCCACTATTTCTGCCATCGTAGAAGCTGATGAAGCTCTTAAACATATTAATTTACGGGATAAAGTGAATCTAGTTGCTGGAGGCGGTATCAGAAACGGCGCTGATGTTGCAAAAGCCATAGCTTTGGGTGCTGATGCGGTTTATATAGCTACTTCTGCTCTGATTTCCATTGGTTGTCGGGTATGTCAGATGTGTTACGCCGGGACCTGTAGAAAAGGTATAGCCACCCAGAATCCTCAGCTTAGAAGGCGTTTGGATTATTTGGAAGGTGGAAAAAGGGTTGCTCGCTATATCGAAGCTATGACTGAAGAAGCAGTGATGTTAACTCAGCAAGCCGGTAACACCGATGTTCTTAAACTGGAAAAGGATGACCTAAGAGCTTTGACTTTAGAAGCTTCTGCTTTGACCGGGGTTAAAATGGCCGGTTTAGAAGCACCTATCAGTTCAAAATAGGCCATTTTTTATTTTTTGGATTTTATGATAAAATTAAACATTTTATAATCGAATTTTAATACCCTATACAAATTTCATCATTTTATTAATTTTTCAAGATATTCAGATATTATAATTATTTTGATTCACTTCTTACACAAATTTTAAATATTAAAAATTGAATATCTTTAACGGAAGTATGCTTCCCCTAGCCTTATGGTGGTGTACTTAAAGCTTATGGAGGAAACTATTTATGGACCCAATTCTTAATTCAGGAGACACAGCTTGGATGCTGATCTCCACAGCTCTTGTAATTTTAATGACTATACCTGGTTTAGCACTCTTTTATGGAGGATTAATCCGAAGAGAAAATGTATTAAATACTATATTTCTTTCTTTTGTAACTTTTGCAGTTGTAAGTATTCTATGGTTTATTTACGGTTACGATCTAGTATTTGGACAGGATATAGTGGGAATATTAGGATCATTAACCAATCCTTTCTTTAATGGTGTATTAGAATCAAAGGTATTATCCACCTATGCACCTACCATCCCGAAAAGTTTATTTGCCGTATTTCAAATGACATTTGCGGCTATAACTGTTGCTCTTATTTCTGGTGCTATTGTCGAAAGAATGAAATTTTCAGCCTGGCTAGCATTTATCCCCGTCTGGTTAACCCTTGTATATTTACCTATAGCTCATTGGGTATGGGGAGGAGGATGGTTATTCCAATTAGGCGCCTTGGATTTCGCTGGTGGTCTGGTAGTTCATTTAAATTGTGGTATGGCTGCACTAGCTCTGGTTTTGTTAATGGGAGCTCGAAAAAATGCTAAATTACTCCCTCACCATTTAGGATACTCAGTTATTGGTACCGGCCTACTGTGGTTTGGTTGGTTCGGGTTTAACGCTGGATCAGCTTTAGGAGCAACTGATCTGGCCATATCCGCCATGATAGTAACTAATACTTCTGCAGCAGTTGGTATGCTAACTTGGATGCTAATGGACAAATTACAAACCGGTAAACCTACCCTCCTTGGTGCATTATCTGGTGCAATAGCAGGTTTAGCTGCTATAACCCCCGCCGCAGGTTATGTGAACTTTCCTGCAGCGCTAGTTATAGGATTTGCCGCTGGAATTATTGGATATCTGGCTGTATCACATCTTAAACCACGCTTTGGTTATGATGATGCTTTGGATGTATTCGGAATTCATGGGGTTTGTGGTGTAATTGGAACAATAGGTGCAGGGCTTTTCGCTACCACAGCCATCAACGGTGCAATTAAAGGGGGTTTATTCTTTGGTAACCCCTCACAACTGGGAGTTCAACTTATAGCTATCGTTGCTATTGGAGCTTATTCCTTAATTATGACCCTGATAATTGGTAAGGTGATAGATAAAGTCATAGGTCTTAGAGTCGAAGAGGAGCATGAAGTATCCGGACTTGATATTAATCTACACGAGGAATCCGGTTACAGACTATCGTAAGTAATCGATTAAATTTAAATAGAAAGTGTAAAGTAAATTTAAACTATCTAATCGATTAAGCTAATACTGAGGATGAGAGTCATGAAGAAGATAGTAACCATTATAAGACCTGATAAACTCGAAGACGTTAAGCAAGCCCTTGAAGACATCGGATGCCATGGATTAACTGTTAAAGATGTGAAAGGAAGAGGAAGACAGTTAGGTATTACTGAAAGCTATCGGGGAAGAGATTATAATGTGGATCTACTACCAAAAGTGGAAATTGAGATAGTGGCTAAAGATGAAGATGTGGAAAATATTGTTGATACCATCATTAAAACTGCTCAAACCGGTTGTATAGGTGATGGTAAGGTTTTCATATCACCAATTGAGGATATAGTGAGAATTAGAACGGGTGAAAGAGGAAATAAAGCCATATAATATAATTTAAAATTTTTTTATATTATCATTCTTTTTTTTAAATATTTTCAAATATTTTACCATATTTCTATCTTTTTTAACAATAATTTAATTTTTTTCTGAACATTCGAAACCTTTATATGTGATGAAGATTAAATTCTGATTGTCGGAAGTATGTTTCCGTAAGCCGGTCCAAATATAGTTTACTCTGAAGAGGTGAATAACCGTGACCATGATAAATAAAAATACTCATTAACCAATAAAAATCTGAATAATAAAATTAAACAACTAGAATTGGAAATAAAAACGAAATTTATTCTTAAAAATGATTATAACAATTATTAAGCAACAAAATGACAAATAAATCTTAATAAATGGAGGAAAAAATTTATGGCAGATGCAATTCTAAACTCTGGTGACACCGCCTGGATGCTAATCTCCACAGCACTGGTTGTACTTATGACCGTACCAGGTGTAGCATTATTCTATGGTGGTCTCACTAAAAAAATCAACGTATTAAATACCATGTTCATGTCCCTAAGTGCTTTCGCGATTACCAGCATCATCTGGGTACTTTACGGCTATCCAATGGCATTCGGTGGTGGAGACATAATGGGATTCATAGGAAGCCCGGTCAACATGTTTCTCAATGGTGTGGGAGTGGACCAACTAGCCACATTGGCACCCACCATTCCCGAATTCGTATATATTGCCTTCCAGATGACCTTCGCAGCAATAACTATTGCCCTGGTTTCTGGTGCCCTGGTGGGAAGGATGAAATTCTCCAGTTGGATGGCCTTTGTTATCCTCTGGATTTCATTGGTATATATTCCCATAGCCCATTGGGTATGGGGTGGAGGATGGTTATTCCAGATGGGTGCCCTTGACTTTGCTGGAGGTACCGTCGTACACATCAACTCTGGTGTAGCCGCCCTAGCACTGGCAATACTCATAGGTAAAAGAAAAGACACCAAACTGTTACCACACAACCTGGGATACTCAGTAATTGGTGCTGCCCTATTATGGTTCGGTTGGTTCGGATTTAATGCAGGTTCAGCATTAACAGCAGGCGGACTAGCAGGTTCAGCATTCATAGTTACCAACACCGCCACCGCAGCAGCCATGATATCCTGGATAATCATAGACTATCTTAAAACAGGAAAACCAACCCTTTTAGGTGCTATATCTGGTGCTGTAGCTGGTTTAGTGGCCATAACCCCCGCAGCTGGTTTTGTAACAGTTCAAGCGGCGGTCGTGATAGGTTTAGTAACCAGTGTTGTTTCATACTTCGCTATAAGTTATATGAAAACTAAACTAGGATACGATGATGCTCTGGATGTATTCGGTATTCATGGTATGTCTGGTCTTTGGGGAGCATTAGCCACCGGTCTATTTGCAGCACCCTTCATAAACGCTCTAGGAACCGGAGCATTCTATGGAAACCCCGAACAGATTGTTACCCAAGTCATTGCAGTAGCAGCCGTCGCAGGTTATAGTTTCGTGGTTACCCTGATATTGGGTAAAATAATCGATCTGACCATCGGTCTGAGGGTGGATGATAAAGCAGAAATAGATGGACTGGACACCAATCTACACGAGGAGACCGGTTATCGAATATAAAATTAAGGGATGTGATTAAATGAAAAAGATCGTAGCCATAATAAGACCCAACAAACTGGACGATGTAAAGGGTGCATTGGAAGATGTAGGATGTAAAGGTATGACGGTAACAGAAGTAAAAGGGCGAGGAAGGCAGTTAGGTATAACCGAAAGTTACAGGGGAACCGATTACTGCATAGACATGTTACCTAAAACCAGATTAGAGATAATCGTTAATGACCCGGACACAGAAGAAGTAATAAATGCCATTGTAAAAACTGCCCAAACCGGAAATATTGGAGATGGTAAAATCTTCATCTCCCCTGTAGAAGATGTGGTAAGGATCCGGACAGGTGAAAGAGGAGATAAAGCAGTTTAGATAAAAAACCTCTAATAGGAAATAAAAACATTTTCCCCCTTTTTTATTTTTAACACTTTTTCTATTTTATATATATTATTAAATTAGAATCTCTAATAAATCAATCAGTGATGTGGATATTATGTTTAAGGAAATAATTCCCAATCTATTCCTTATAAAGACTAAAAAACCCAGCTGTCATTCATATCTAATTTTAGGGGAGAAAATGAGTATATTAATAGATTCAGGAATAAATGAGAATTTTAAAATCCTTAAAAGAGATTTAGAAAGGATCGGAGTTAATATATCCCATTTGAATATGGTTTTAAACACCCATGAACATGTAGATCACTTTGGAGCCAACCGTCACTTGCAAAGCAAAGTATCCATCACCACCCATCGCTATGCAGCCACCAAAATAGTTTCAGCCGATGATGAAGTAATACTCTGTAGAGCGCACGGAGAAAACCCCACTGGTTATCATGTGCATATGTGGCTGGAAAACTTAAATGTACTGGATCTAGGTGATTGGTTCTTAAAAATATTACATACTCCAGGACATACCTCTGGATCTCTGTGTATCTACGAACCCCGAAAGAGGGTTTTGATCTCCGGGGACACTGTATTTGCCAAGGGAACCATTTCAGATATATCCAGCTCAGGAAGCTATGGTGAATACATAAATTCACTGGCCCGACTCAACACCATGAAAATAGACCTTTTACTACCAGGACATGGTTCCGTATCAGAAGATGTAGAGGAAGATATTGATAAGGCCTTAGAAAATGCCAATGTAAAACATGAATTGTTTCTGAATACAATGAACAATAAATAAAAAACGAATATTAAATAGAATAATTTGAATTATTGTAAAAATATCTCTTTTTATAATAAATGAAATTATATTCCTATATTAATTACTGAATATATGAAGAGGTATATCATGCCTGAATTGCCTAGTGTTGAAATTTTTAAACGTTATTTTGATAGCACTTCCCTAAAACAGGAAATAGATGTTGTTGATATTATAAACCCTGAAATTCTTGCGGACGTGTCGGAAGTGGAATTAGAAGATAAACTACAGGGAAGAGAATTTATTGAAAGCCGTCGCTATGGAAAATATCTTTTTGTCCATCTTGATAATAATTATTCTCTTATTTTACATTTTGGAATGACTGGTTACCTTAAATATTTCAAAAAAATGGGTAGTTCTCATATCAGATTGTTGATATGTTTTAAAAACGGTTTTAAACTGGCTTTTGATGATATGAGGAAATTTGGTAAGGTGGGGTTAACCAAAAATCAAGATCTGTTCATTCGTGAGAAAAAGTTAGGACCAGATGCTTTAGAGATAGATTATCGAACATTTGAAAAATTATTCACCAGAAGAAAAGGCCTTATAAAACCACTTTTAATGAATCAGAATTTTATCGCTGGAATTGGCAATCTATATGCTGATGAAATATTATATCAAAGCAGTATTCATCCTCTAAGTAGAGCAAATAAGCTGGATAAGGAAAAACTGAAAGAAATATACGATAAAATGAAGATTGTTTTAAATAGAGCAATAGAATATCAGGATAAACCTTACAGTTTACCAATGACATTTTTACTACCCCATCGTCATCCTAATGGAGAATGTCCCCAAGGAGGGCCTCTGGAAATTATTAAGATAGCTGGCCGGACCACCTATTTCTGTCCGGAACATCAGGAATTTATTAGCTGAATAATTTGTAAAGATTATCTTCACAAAAAATTAACCTTTCATCTCATATTATCACTAAAAATGAGTAAAAAAGAAAATTTATTTAGTAATATTTAAATATATAGTTTATAGAGTTATTTTTTACATAATAACACTTTAAATTAAAATAATTTTGGAGGTGGAAAAATTAAAAATAAATCATTAATCCTGATCGTGTTATTTATAACATTAACCTTATCATCAATCCAATGCACCTTTGCAGTTGAAAGTTCGTCCAGTATCAGTTTCACCAGCACCCAGATAAACACAGCCTCATCCACGGTTAAAAGCTACGTTGAAACCAACCATGAATTACCAGAATACGTTACCATCAATAACAATCAAGTAAACATGCCCCAATTTTTAGACCTGATGGTTACCAATCTCAAGAACATCAACAGCGGAACCAAACCCTCAGTAAACCTTGAAACAGTGAATGAACCAATCAGCACCACAGATAATTTCAAAGCTGGTAGTTTAACCAAATCGGAGTATATAACCTTATCACAAAGTATAGGAAACACCATAGACTCCACTGGAAAAGCACCAGGTAGCATTACCTGTTCATTAGGGACCATGGGCTTCGACAATCTAGTATATAACTTCAGTAAAATTCTGGCCTTCTACTCTACCAACAATCGATTACCCAATTACGTTAGTGTCAGTACATCCGCCATTATAAAAGAAGATCCAGTTGATCCAGTAACACAGACATCATTTACCAATGCCCAGATAAACACTGCAGCAAACAGTTTAAAAAGTTACATATCCACTAATAATATATTACCCAATTACGTTACCATTGCCAACACACAAATAAGCGTGGCCCAATTTCTGCAATTAATGGTCATCAACCTGATTAACCTAAACAGTGGCACCAAACCATCAGTGAACCTTCAAACAGTGAGCAACCCATCCAGCAGCACAGAAAACATTAAGATAGGAAACATCGCTAAATCCGAATATATAAGCTTGGCCCTGAGCATTAAAAACACTATAAACTCAGCTGGAAAGGCACCCGGTAGCATATCCTGCTCTCTTGGAACCATAAGCTACGAAAATCTGGTTTACAGTTTCAGTAAAATACTGGCCTATCAAATGACCAACAATCGACTACCCAACTATGTAACTGTCAATCCCTGGCCCAGTACTCTGGGATGGATTTCCCTGTCACATTACACCTATCACCATCAAACCACTGACTACACCTGCGGCCCTTCATCACTGATGATGGCTCTTTCCTATTATAACTTTGTACAGGTAGGTGAAAGTTGGCTGGCTAAAGCTGCTAGTTCAAATTCCAACACAGGTACATCGCAAAGCGGTATGATCACAGCAGTGAATGCAGTGAATGCCGCATATGGCACAAATTTCTCCTTATCCATGGAAAAATTCACCGGATGGAACGTTATTGCCAACTATTTAGCCCAGGGAATACCTGTTATAGCTAGAGTGCACTCCTGGATAGATACCTATGGAACTCATTATGTACTCATAACCGGTATTAACCTTCAAACTGGAATGATTCGTCTGGGTGACTCATCCTATAATGGTAAAGGCACATTTTCAGTGAATGATGTGGGAGTCGCAGTACATGAGGTAACTTTAAGCGAATTCCAGAACAGAATACAATGGATGTTAGATAATGGTAAAGCAACAAGCCCTATAATGCCATTATTTAATAATTAGAGAGTTAAATATGGCTCTCTAATATTATTTATTTTTTTACATGAATTGAATAGAAAAACTTATAATAAATCTCATTATTAATTTTATCAAGGATTGGAAGAATACTAATAATAAAGGAAAGATGATATCATGGATAAAAGAATAATCTTAGTGATAGTATTAGTCTTGTTGATTTTAATTGCAATTTATTTGTTTATGGGCTCTTCTACACCACCAAATCTCACACCTTCCAATACGGTACATCCCAATGTTAGTGGAATTCAAGTATGATTAGAGTGATGTATTAAAATAAAAAAGGAATAAAATTTTTTTGATTGAAATATAAGGACTTATTTAATTAAAAAAAATTAATTAAGCTTTTTACCAGCCACGGGTCTGTAATCTCTCAGATTCCGGGATTTCAGCCATGTCCAAACCAGGCATAGCCTTACCCAAATCTTTAGATACTTCAGCCAGAACTTCAGCGTCATCATAGTGTGCAGTGGCTTCAACAATGGCTTTAGCTATGAGTTCTGGATTTTCTGATTTGAATATTCCAGAACCTACAAATACACCATCAGATCCCAGCTGCATCATAAGTGCAGCATCTGCTGGTGTGGCAACTCCTCCTGCAGCGAAATTAACCACTGGTAATCTTTTTAATTTAGCAGTTTCTTTAACTAGTTCAAGTGGTGCTTCAATTTCCCTTGCTAAACTCCAGAACTCCTCTTCATCCTTATTCTGTAGTTCACGTATGCCTCCCATTATCATGCGCATATGACGAACTGCTTCCACGATATTACCTGTTCCTGCTTCGCCTTTAGTTCTGATCATAGCTGCTCCTTCATCTATACGGCGTAAAGCCTCTCCAAGATTACGGGCTCCGCATACAAAGGGTATGGTGAATTTCTTTTTGTCAATATGATATTTTTCATCTGCAGGGGTTAGAACTTCACTTTCATCGATCATATCCACTCCCAGGGTTTCTAAAATCTGTGCTTCCACAAAATGGCCTATTCTTACCTTGGCCATCACTGGAATGGAGACAGCTTCGATGATCTCCGTAACCTTCGCTGGATCCGCCATACGTGCTACACCACCAGAAGCTCTTATATCGGCCGGTACTTTTTCTAACGCCATAACTGAAACAGCCCCTGCGTTTTCAGCGATCTCAGCCTGTTCAGCGTTTACCACGTCCATTATGACTCCGCCTTTGGTCATCTTGGCAAATCCTTTTTTTAAAATTTCCGTTCCATGTAGTACCAAATCAAATTCCTCCATTAATCAAATTAAACTTAAATTAGATTCATTATCAAAATTTTATTTAACTGTAATTTATCTAAAGAAAATGTGTTCATTAGATATTAGTTGAGTTTATCTTCTGGAATATTAAAAGTTTGTATTCAAATAATTTTTTATGTTATATTTATTTATTATTGAATACTTTTTAGAGACTTTAATCTAATTTCCATTTAATATTTTCTTATTTCGGCTCCAGATACCTTTCCGTGGTTTTCTGATAGGTCAGCCAGGAGAGGAAATAGGTGAAGAAGGTGATCACCATTACTGGAATTATCTGGTCTATAACAGCGGCTAGATTAGCTCCGAAATGGAGGAAAACTGCCAATATATAATATTGAAGAGCTTTATTTCTGGCTATTCCATATGCTATTAAGGAAGTACTTGCTGCATGGAAAAATAATCCAGGTAATCGAACATAGAATGGAGCTCCATATATCCCTACGTAGATTATGAACTCGGTTATTCCAAATCCTAATCCCACTAGAAATCCCAGAATAAACAGGTTACGTTCAGTCAATGAATAACGATAGAATAAGGGATAAGCTTTTGAAAATTCCTCAATAATGGGGGCTAAAATCACAATGGATATGACCTGGGTGTAAATTAACGGTAGGAAATCGTAAAAACTCTGGCCTAAAGCACTTAAAAATAGTGTTATAGGTATGCTGACGATGATTCCTGATATTAAAAAGAATATTCTCTCTCGCCATCCTACATCATGTGGTTTGATCACTATAAGATGATTTCTCTGTTCTACCATGATATCACTAATTAAATTGTATTTTTTCGAGATCAATGATTTTATTGTCTAGATAATCTGAAAAGATAATATTAACAGACTTTATTATTTATAGGTTTTCATTAAAAAAGTAAACACTAGTTTTTTTTAAATATTATTATTATCCTAGAAACCCCTTTCCCCTCTTTATGGTCTTATTAGGGCACATATTCTCAAAATAAAATTATCTAATTATTATCTCCATCTCTCTTCATAATCCCTTATCCAGCATAACTCTTTGATTATAAAATCTCCGGGTCCTTTAGGATTATTCTCAATTTCCATTAACAGAGAATCTGATAAATGTTTTAATAAGTCTTCCCATTCTTTAATATTAACATAGGCTTCTTTTTTAATTTTATAGATCTCAAATTCCAAAGATTCTAAAACCACATCCAGATCATGACCCTTTTTTAAACAAATAATATGTCTATCTATAAGTGATGGTAAAACTTTCACAATCTTTATCTGGGCTAAAAGATAAGTTTCATAGGGATTGTTATATATATCTAATTCTAGATCTTTGAATTCACCTTCAACTTCGTATAAACCATCTTTATATCTAATAGATACCTTTGACTCTAAAAGAGATAGTTCTTCCATTAAACTGTTTTCTTTACTTTCCACAGAGGATTTATATCTTTTTAATTTTTTTATTATCAAAGATCTTTCATTATCAACCATATCCAAACCCAGATGATGAATTTTTTAAAAAAATTTCTTTTTATTTAAACTCATTCATTAATCAAAACTTCTAATCTTTTTATTGCATTATATTTATCTCTTTCATCCATTTTAGCTGTTTCTAAAGATTCTTTAAGTGTATTTATTGAATGATCATAGACTTCACGATTAACTGGATATGGATATCCATCTTTTCCACCATGGGTGAAACTATACTTCACCGGATCTTTCCAGCTTGCCGGGGATCCATACACTAAATCAGATATCAAAGCTAATGCTCTTATCTTTTTTGGCCCCATACCTTCCAATGAAATCATTTCCTCAAAATTAGATGGTTGCAATTCATAGGCTCGTTTTAAAACCTCAAATTCTCTATCTGAAAGATCCATATCCAGTACTGGATGGTGTCGAGGCATTTTAAATTCAGTGACATATTGATCCAGTTTGGTCTGCGATTCGCTGATTAAAGGCGTTTTATCTTTAAAATATTTTTTTAAATGCTCGGGATTATCACATAAAATATCAACACTTATTTTTCGACTCTCTCCACTTTCCTGTGCTGTCATATCCAGTGCTTCTGTTTCTTTTTTATCACAACATATTCCCTGATGGGGTTCCTCTATAAACTCCTTTATATTCTCTGAGAGCCAGTGGTATCTGCGGGCGTATCTGCTTTCTTCGTTCATTCCCTGCTGAATTATAGCCCAATTTCCCTTCTCATTTAAGAGGAATGAATGATGGTAAAGCTGATAACCGTCCTGGATGCATGAATTGTCTATCTTTGCGGATATCTTACTGGAATAAATCAGCTGTTCAATTTTATTAGGTGATAATGAAAATATATCACCTGCTTTTTCTATATCCACTGGTGTTTTTCTGGATGCACGGCCTTTACCACCAGCCACGATTATGCCATGCTCTTCAGGGTCAATTGCCATCTTCATAGCTCCGCAGGTGGTAGTCGTAGTTCCGGAGGAGTGCCAGTCAAATCCAATAACACATGACAAAGCCTGGAACCAGTATGGGTCTGAGATGCGTCTTAAAAATTCATTAGTATCATATTCATAGATTATGGTATCTGTTACGCTCCTGGTTAGTTTAACCATCCTTTGGAATAACCATTTGGGAGCGTGTCCACCATGTAATGGTAGGTTGACCACTCCTCTACGAGATTGCATCTTTTACCTCTAATATTTATTCTTATAGTCCTAAGTGAGTTCTTCTATTATTTCATCGAGTTTATGAAGTATTGACTGGTTTTTATCATGTTTAAAACGGGATTTAATATTTTCCCTGTAGAAATCCAGTTGCGAAAAGAATTGTTGAATGTCCTCTTTATCTGGATCCTGATGGAATTCTCCATATTCCAGTTTTTCCAAATATATGGCGTTTAGTATCTGTTCAAATTGTTTTTTCACCGGTATGCTGAGTATTGGTTTTTCTAAGTATAATGCCTCAGATATTAAATTAAATCCACCATTAGTAATAACTGCTCGTGCAGAAGCTAAATCATAGAAAAATTCGTCCTCATTGAAGCTTTTAAAGGTTAAATTCTTGTTTTTTTCATCTTTATGGAATCCATATATTATGAAATTTTCATTAAACTCGCCTAAAAGTTCTAATAATTTTAGATTAGAGTCACTGGTCTGATAAACAAGTATGTGGTCCCCTATGGTAGGTTTTAATCTGAGAACGTTTTCTCGTAGGATGGGTGGGAACATCTTCACCTTTTCTGGATTTTTAACCGGCGGGAAGAAGTAACTGGTAATTAAATAATAACTAGGCCTCTGAATAAAAGATCTAACCACACTAGCCGCTTTTAAACGTTCCCCTTTATATTCTGTGGGAATTTCAGTTGCACATTGGGTTATCACGTGCATATTATCCAGGCTAATCAAGGGTATTCTTAACATTTTACTGAGAAGATTGGAGTAAAATTCAAAATCAGAGATTATTATATCTGTCTTTGCTTCTCGAGCCACGTTGTACATGAGACGGAGATTATAACCCAGGTCTTGAGGAATGTCTTTAATATTTTTTATGAAGGTTTTTCTATTTTTTACTTGATTGGCCTCATATACTGTGTTAAATCCTTCGATATAGTATACATCATCAAATTTTTGGGAAAGATATTTATATGCTCGGTCACTGGCAAAAATTGCCACTTCATGTTTCTTTAGAAGGTGTTCAATAACCACCCTACTGCGTATGGCATGACCCATTCCTTCTCCACAAACACCATAGAGTATCCTCTTATGTTCTCCGGAATGTCCGAAATGATAATCTAACTCATCAGCACTGATTTTTCTACCTGTGAATTGGTAGAAAGTGCTTTTAGCATATTTAAGGGCTATGTTTCTTCTTCCTTCCTCTCGGGTTCTTCGGGTGGACACGAAAAGTCGAGGATTTCTTAGGACCATGAAGGAACTTATATATGCTATTTTTTCAATGTAATCGGTGTCTTCACCAAAATCCAGTTTTTCATCGAAACCCCCCACCATTTCATGGAGGTTTTTTCGGGTTAAAATCCCATAACAACCTGCTCCATGTGGCTTTATGGACTCCACATTTCTCATGAAGAAATTAGCAAAATCATGGGATACAATATCAAATGTTGTATCACTCAGTGGAAGGATTTGGGTTATAGATATCCCTAATTTATTTTCTACAAATTCCTGAAGTGCGCTTTCAAGGTATCCATTGGTCAGGATCACATCTGCATCAAGAAAAAGCAAAAATTCACCCTGAGCAGCTTCTGCTCCTCTATTTCTGCCCACCGCAGGCATACCCCCATCTACTATTATACAACCGTAACTTTGGGCTATTTCCCGTGTTCTATCTTTTGAATGAGCATCTGTTACTATTATCTCATAATCGGTGAAGTTCTGTCTTTTAATGCTTTCCAGTAGATAGGGAAGGTATTCTTCTTCATTGTAGGTGGGAATTATTATACTAAGTTTCATATCTATTTTTCACCAAAATAAATGATAGTCACTTTACTTTATATGATCATCTCTTTGAAAACTTGATTTTATTTAAATTTTTTAAAGTATATGAAATTTGATGTTATTTTTCAAAAGTATGAATAGAAGTTCCAGGTGATAAAAAAGCCATCAGCTTTACCCTTAATAGTATTAAAAAGGTTTATTAATGTTTCTCTATCATTATGGGTTGATTTTAACCGGATTATGGTATCGTTCTGGTTATTGGTGGTTGAAATATTATAGGCACTCCAATCTATGGGTTCCGTCTGATTTATTAAAGTAATTTGATGGTAATTAGAGTTTGAACCGGCTATTTCACAGGAAAGACCAGCTAATATTAATATTAGAACTATTAAGGTCGGTTTTAATAAATTCTTCATCGAAAATGGTTTTTTAATAAAATACATTCCTAATAACCCGGCGAATCCAATAATGGCAGGATTTGAAAATAACCCACCATCCATCATGCCTATCAATGATAATGAAGCTGCAAAGGCTATTATGACTTTATAATGATCCATTCGTTTATCCATTGAAATTAAACTGGTGAGATATACCAGTGGCAAGGTCAATACTATAATATATGCAAGTGGTGCTACATATCTGGAAAGAGAATCCGCAGTATGGATATTAGAAGGTAATGAAGTTCCTATAATGCTTATAAGGGAAGCTAGAGCAGATTTGAATATGTGGCTGTGGATGATGCTGGTGGAGCTGACATCTGGATTCAAGGATACGAATACTGTAAAGAATGACACTCCAAAGTATAGTCTCAACCATATCTCCATAAGAATACCCATAGCATAAGTGAATAAAATAATGATCAGGGCATACTTTAAATATCTTCGACTATCCCATATGTCCATAGAAGCAAATCTACTGCTAATTTTACTAGAAGTGATGAACATATTTAAAATCAGCATACTCCCCATAAAAATCAGCAATAAAACCGCTTTACCTTCCGATGAACCTAAAAGCAAAGGATAAAAAAGTGATGTTGTAAATGAATAGACGAGGTCTACCTTATAAATAAGGACTCCTATCAAAATCAATAAGATTCCAATAACTGTAATACGATTCAGATACCATCTATCCAAAGTTATCACCGCTGAATTAAAAAATTAATATATTAAAAGATTCATGAAACCTCAAGCATTCTCTCCACGGCTTTTCTAGATTTATCAGCTATATCCTTATCTACAGTAACTGGATATTCCTCATTTAAAAGAGAGTTTTTAATCTTTTCCAGAGTATGAAGTTTCATATTCTCACAGATTGCCTCGCTAAGAAGAGGTAATATTGTTTTATCCGGATTCTCCCTTCTTAACCGGGTTACCATATCAATTTCAGTACCTATTATAAAGGTTTGACAATCTGAATGGGCTACGTAACTTATCATTCCACCAGTACTAAGTACTTCATCTGCTTCATCTTGCAACTCTACATCACATTCTGGATGGACTAGCAAAACTGCATCAGGATACTTCTCCTTCATAAAATAAATATCTCCAGTATGGAACATTTTATGAACATAGCAATGTCCTTCTTCTGGTATGGGTATTATCTCCTTATCCACCTGTCTGGAAACATAACTTGCCAGATTCATATCAGGACCAAAAAGTATCTGATCTTCTGTAAGACTTTCCACCACTGCAACTGCATTGGATGATGTGCAGAGTATATCAGCTTCTGCTTTAGCTTCCGCTAAGGTGTTTACATAAAGGACTACTGCAGCTTCAGGATATCTAGCTCTGGCTTTTTTTATTTCCTCTGCAGGAAGCATATGGGCCATGGGGCATTCTGCTTCTCTTTCCGGTAATATTATTTTTTTATCAGGATTGAGAATAGCAGCGGTTTCAGCCATAAAATCCACTCCACAAAAAACGATCAGATCAGAATCAGTGATCTGGGACGCTTTTATGCATAACTCTAAAGAATCACCGATGAAATCTGCTATCTCCTGAATATCCCCTATTTGGTAGTTATGAGCCAGTATGATGGCGTTTTTTTCTTCTTTAAGTTTTAAAATGTCCTTCTGTAAATTATTTAACATTATAATCGCCTTAAAATCATTATTAGTGCTTTAATATTTATCAATTTAATTACATAAAAATAATTACAAATCTTCAGATTCCAATGAAATATTTACTTCCGCCCCCTCCAGTGCATCTCCACACTCGCAGGAATGATCTGCAGGAATTTTCATAATAGAATCAGATAGTAAATCTATTAAATTCTCCCTTTTATTTTCCACTACCTCAAAAACCTCATCTATGGTTAACTTATTTGATGATATGGAAGCTGCGAAGTTAGACACGGTACAGATACTGGCATAGCACATTTCCAGTTCCCTGGCAAGTACAGCCTCAGGAAGTCCAGTCATCCCCACTACCGTACCTCCCAAATTACGGTACATATTCACTTCAGCCGCCGTCTCGAAACGAGGACCCTCTGTACATACATAAACACCTTCTCCTATAGTCTGTCCACTGGATATCAAAATATCCCTTAACTGGGAACAGTAAGGTTCGGTAACATCCACATGAACCGTTCTATTATCATAGAAAGTACTCTTCCTTTGATGGGTGAAGTCTAAGAAATCATGGGGCACCACAAAATCACCAGGTTTAATAGATTCATGCAATGAACCCACGGCATTAGTCGCCAGGATTCTGTCTACTCCCATTTTTTTAAGGGCATAAATATTGGAGATGTAATTAACCATATGCGGCGGGTGAGCATGCCCTACCGCATGTCGGGACATGAAAACAACTTCTTTATCGTGAAGCTTGAACAATGACATCTCTGGAGATGATCCATAGGGAGTATCCACTACTTTAAAATCAATATCCCTTCCCTGTTCTACTATTTCATATACGCCGGTTCCACCGATAATTCCAATCATGATAATCGATTTTTTATTGAATTTGAGATGTTAAGTATAATAAGTTCCCTTAGAAACACCAAAGACAATTTATCCCTTAGAAACACCTAAAGGCACCATCTTAGCCACTAATAGAGATATACCCGCATCATGAGCTGTTTTGACTACCTCATCAACATCTTTATATGCACCAGGCGCTTCTTCTGCCACCACTGGTAGGGAAGAGGCTTTGATAATTATTCCCTTTTTTTCCAGTGCTTTTTGAACTTCTTCACCATGATAAACTCTTTTAGCCCCAGCCCGGCTCATTTTACGACCAGCACCATGGGCAGTAGAACCGAAAGTCTCTTCCATAGCGATTTCAGTGCCTTTTAAAACATAAGAAGCGGTACCCATAGTTCCAGGTATTAACACTGGTTGACCAGTTTCCCGGTATTTTTTGGGTATTTCCTTGCGACCAGGTCCAAATGCCCGGGTTGCTCCTTTCCTATGAACATAAACTTCAGTATCTTTACCTTTAATATTATGTATCTCTTTTTTAGCGATGTTATGAGCTACATCATAAACTATTTCCATCTCCATATCTTCAGAACTTCGTTTAAATATATTTTCAAAGGATTCCCTTACCCAGTGCACTATCATCTGTCTGTTAGTCCAGGCAAAGTTCGCTCCTGCGGACATGGCTTGGAAGTAATCTTGGGCTTCTGGAGAATCTGCAGGTGAACAGGCAAGTTGTCTATCAGGCAGGTTAATATTGTATCTTTTTACGGCTTTATCCATAATTCTCAGGTAATCTGAACATATCTGATGTCCGCATCCCCGGGAACCAGTGTGAATCATTACCGTAACTTCAGTATCGTCCAGACCAAAAACACGGGCAGTCTCTTCATCAAATATTTCATCGATTTTTTGAACTTCTAGAAAATGATTTCCTGAGCCTAATGAACCTAATTGAGGTATACCTCTCTTTTTAGCTTTATCTGATACTTTATCAGCATCGGCCTCATCCATTTTTCCAGTCTCTTCCAGGTGCTCCAAATCCGATTCCCATCCATAACCATTTTCAACCGCCCAATGGGCCCCATTATTAAGGACTTCATCTATTTCTCCGGGTTTAAGCCTTATCTTACCTTTACTTCCTAATCCTGATGGTATATTATTAAATAGAACATCTACTAATTCTTTGATTTTGGGTTTTACTTCCGCTTCAGTCAGGTTGGTTTTTAAAAGTCTCACACCACAGTTTATATCAAATCCCACCCCACCGGGACTAATCACTCCTATACGGGTGCTGAATGCTGCTACTCCTCCTATGCTGAATCCATATCCAAAATGTATGTCGGGTAGTCCTATAGAAAACTTCTGAATACCGGGTAAAAATGCTACATTAGAAACCTGATCTAGAGCTCCTTTTTCTACATTTTTTATGGAATCATCATCTAGATAAACTCTACCCGGAACTCGCATCCCTTTTTTATAATCCGTGGGAATCTCCCATACACAATCTCTAATCTTTTTTAAACCATTGTTACTTTCCATATTGACTCTCCATAAAAATTATACCCATATCTATTAAATTAGAAAATTCTAAGAGTAAGAAGTTTTTAAAAATCAAATTATTATTATTTTTTTATATTATTGATTAAAGGTATATTTATAAATGGATTATGTTAAATTTTGCCTAGTGTTTTATGAAATGAATGATACCAGGTCAAAAAATTTGTTAATTAGTTATATTTAATTAACAGGTGTGTTCAAGTGTCCAGTATTACCTGTACATGATATTCTTTATTTTTCTTAACTTTCATCAGATGGAAGGTAACTGCTTTAACATCATCTTTACTTTCATGTTTGTCAAAGTTGAAAGTCTCACCCCAAGCTTTTGCCTTCAAAGAATATAATTCATGTGTTTTTTGGGTTATAGTAACTTCAAAGTCCGAAAATATCATATTCTCCGAATCATGGATGAATAATAATTCTGAAAGCCAATCATAAAGTAGTGCAACCGGATCCTCTGATTCAACCTCTATCTCCTTTAAAATGGCAGCTTTTATTATCGATGTATCCGTAATAACCTCAAACATAGCCAAAGCTGCGTTTTGAAAAGCCTCATCTATGGTTTTTCCATGGGCACGAAAGCCAACATCAGCAGTGACATCGAAGAATTCGAATTTTTTCTCAAATTTCATGTTTTTATTCCGGATGATTTTGATTTAAAATAAAGTTAATAATTTAGATGGCTGTGATGCTTAAATCCATTTCTCAGCTAATTTTTTGATATATAAAAATTAAATATGGAAATTCTTAAACCATGCATTTTCCAATCTCTTCCCGTTCGAATCTTAAGATAATAACTCTTGCGTTACCCTTATGTCCTTTACCGGTGAATTTTATATCAATTAGTCTTAAAAATTCGAGTTTATTCAGTAAGCGGTCAAATGAAGCGTAACTTAAAGGTTTTATTTCATTTAAAAGTTTATATAAATTACCAGCAATCAATTCCGCACTATCTGTTTCTAATATGATTTTAAATAGTGTTTTTTCACTTTCTGACATGTTCTGCAGGGTGTTTTTTAGACTGATGGAACTGGTATTTTTTATAGCTGTTTCCAAATGCTTTTTTTGAATGCTTTTAGATGCATCTGCTTCGGCAATATTTCCCACCAAATTAAGTAGATCTATACCTACCCTAAGATCTCCAATGGAGTCTGTATTTTCTGTTATATCCTCTAATATTTCATCTGAAATTACATCAGGATAAAATCCCGCTTTAACTCTTTCTTTCAATATATCATATAATTCATGGTAAGTGTAAAGTGGAAATACAATTTCCTGGGGTATAAAAACAGATTTAACATTCTTATCTAGAATATATCTGAACTCTATATCAGATATAACTGCGAAAAGACCGGTTCTAACACCTTCAAATTCCTCGTGGGCTCTTAAAATATCATAATAAATTTTATTAGCATTTTTGCTATGGAAAAGATAGTTCACATCATCAAGTGCTACCATTAACGCCTGGTCGTGGCTCTGGAGGTGTTTCATGATCTTTTCATAAATACGTGAGAAGGGAATACCTGTTTCTGGCGGTAGATGTCCGAATATTTTCTTATATATCTGTGAAAATATATTGTAACGGGTGGTGTGCAGTTGACAGTTTATATATACACATAAAATTTTGTCTGAATATTTAACAACATCATCGAATATTATTTTTATACTGGTGGTTTTACCCGTGGCACAGGAACCTACCACAAGGGCATTAAGGGGTTTTCCACCTTTTAAAGCAGGTTTTAAGCACAATGTAAGTGCTTCCATCTGTGTACCTCTGTGTAAGAAAGTGGAGGGCATATAATCTTGATTAAAAACACGTTGATCTCTGAATATGGTTTCATCCTGCATTAAAATATCATCTATTGTCATATTACACCCATAAATTGTTATTATCCTATAAAATTAACATCCAGAATGCCATCTAAATGTTCTCCACCGGATATGTTTAAAATAGTTACTTTTTCATTCTCGGCTATCCATTCCACAAGTTTTTTGGCATAATGAAGTTTTAATTGTTTTATTTCATCAGCTTCAGATTCAGATTCAATCATATCTGGCCTGGAATATTTAGTTACTATTTTTCCGAAATCCATACCTCCCAATATAATATATTCTGCTCCTAATTCTACTGCTAAGAATAAGCAACGGTCTCCGTCAGTGAACCCTCCGAAATTATATACGTTATTTAGAGGAGTGCTTTGAGTGGTGCCCATCATCCGGTTTAGATTAGGGACATATCTTCTAATTTTTTCCATATTATCCCCATGAGCATGTACCACTAAAAAGGCACCTTCATGGTTAGCACAGCTAATATCCTTCATATTACCATCCAAATCAGTTACGATTATGTCTGGTACTATATCTTCCTCTAAAAGTGCGCTGGTAGCCCCATCAGCAGATATCAGCGTATAATCTGATAAGTTGAGGTTTTTAATTTCTTTAATATTATCTTTAATGGATGGTCCGGCTCCAAAAATTATGACTTCCTTCTGCATGGGAATATCCTCCGGTGATAATCCACCATAGGTTTCTAAGAGCATATCCAACAATTTAGCCGATTTTTCATCCTCTTCCCTACTGAAATCAAATTCTGCCAGTAGTTCTTTATACCAGGAAAACCATATAGCAAGGTTCATAAGATAGGATAATATAGTCCATATAAATAAAGTTTTTTAAGCTATTCAACTTGGAGGTTTTTTAGAATGAATGAGACGTTGCTAATGATACCAGGACCAACTAGAGTTGCTCCTCGGGTCTTAAAAGCTATGTCTGAGAATATAGTGAATCATAGAAGTGCTGTATTTGGTGAAATAATAACTGAAACCACAGAAATGATGTCTGAAGTCTTCCAGACCGAGAATCAGTCCTATATATTAACTGGTTCTGGAACCGCAGCCATGGAAGCAGCACTGGCCAGTATACTGAATAAAGGTGATAAGGTCTTAAATATCGTTGGTGGAAAATTCGGTCAAAGATTTATGCAAATAACCGAAGTCCACGGCGGAATACCCATTGAACTGGAAGTGGAATGGGGATATGGTGTGGAACCTAAAGATATTAAATATATCCTGGAAGAGGAAGATGATATCAAAGCAGTCACCATAGTTCACAATGAAACTTCAACAGGAGTTACCAATCCCATAGATGAAGTGGGAAAAATAGTTAAAGATCATGAAGCCCTTTATGTGGTGGATACTGTTTCCTCCTTGGGAGGGGATGATGTATTTGTAGATGGTTATAATATTGATATCTGCGTTACCGGCTCCCAAAAATGTCTGGCCGCTCCTCCAGGCATGGCGGCCATTACTGTAAGTGATGATGCATGGAAAATAGTGGATAAAACCCCATCTAGCACTTATTACCTGGATATGAAAAAATATCATAAAAGCGGATCTGGAACACCTCCAGAAACTCCCTATACACCATCAGTATCATTGATGTATGCTATGCGTGAAGCCCTAAATGTGGTGATGGAAGAAGGTTTGGAGAGCAGGGTTAAAAGACATGAATTAGCTGCTTTAGCCACTAGGAATGGTGTTAAAGCTATGGGTCTGGAATTATTCGCCCAACCTGAAGTATCATCTAATACAGTAACTGCCATAAAAATGCCAGAGGGCATAACTGACCCTCAATTAAGAGGTACTATGCGTGATAAGTACAGGATTGAGTTAGCTGGTGGTCAGGACCATCTTAAAGGCAACGTATTCCGTATTGGCCATATGGGTAATATCACAGAACAGGAAATAATCACCACCATAGCTGCACTGGAGATGACTTTGAAAGGGTTTGATCTGGACATATGCCTTGGAGAGGGCGTAGCAGCTGTAGAAGAGGCTTATATGATTAACTAAGCCCTTTATTTTTATTTTACATGTCAGAATTAGATGATTTTCTAAATGAAGATTATATTCTTATTTTTATATTTAGATTTCCTTCAAAATAGTCAATGCTGTTTTGAATATGATGGGTCCATCCATCCATGATTGTTTTAATAGGTAAATTGGTCGAGCATAAAATTCTTTGAACGCCCTTTTCTGTAGTTTTTTAAGTTCATCCAGTGAGCAGTCAACAGTTTCTATAACAGGGCTCAGTAGATTGAACTTTGACCAATCTGTTGTTTTAATCAAACGGTCATCCTTGGATTTCATATAAAAATCAGTGCCAGGATAGGGCGTTGCCAGAGAGAATACGGCATAGTTAGGTTCTAATTTCTTCACAAATCTTATGGTGTTTTCTATACTTTTCCTGGTATCTCCAGGCATACCCAATACCACAGAAGCTATGGTACGTACTCCTAACTTTTTAGTAAGCTCAAAAGTCTTTTTTATCTTGCTGATTGTGATATTTTTATTTAACTCATTCAAACTTTGCTGATCAGCAGATTCTACTCCTAAAAAAAGGGTTATACAGCCTGCATCCTTCATCTTCTTAAGTAATTCTTCAGATATGGTATCCACCCGGGCGGTGCAGCCCCAGTAGTTATCGAATTTCCGTTCTTTTATCTCATCACAGATTTGGTTTATTCTCTTCTTGTTCAGGCAGAAAGTATCATCCATAAATGCCAGCATCTCCGCTTTATGATCATTTACCAGGTGTTCCATTTCATCAACTACGCTTCCTGATGATCTCAGTCTCAGTTTTTGGCCGTGCATCGCTGATGATGCACAGAAAGAACATTGATAGGGGCATCCTCTTCCAGAAATCAGGGTGCCTACGGGTAATTTCATGTTCATGATCTTGTAATCTTTCATGGGAAGTAAATGCCGTGCAGGGAATGGAATACTATCCAGATCATCGATTACAGGTCGAGGCGGTGTTATGAAATCTTTAGTAGCTATTCCTTTTACTCTCTTTAGATCCTCCCTTTTTTGAAGTGACTGTACTAACTCCAGCATGGTGTACTCGCCTTCACCACGAACAATTAAGTCTATAAAATCATTTTTTAATAATTCTTGATATGTGAAAGTGGGATGGTAACCTCCCAAGATTATTAAACACCCCGGATGTGCTTCTTTAGACATTTGAGCTACTTTAAGAGCGCTGTTAAGGGTGGGGGTTACTGATGTTATGGCCACTATGTCTGGTGAAAAATTAATCACTTCTTTTTGGATGGTTTCATAATCCAATTCCAGAGCTGGAGCATCTATTATCTTTACTTCAACCCCATCAGCCTCCAAAACCGCAGCTATATAAGCTATGCCAAGGGGTGGGGCCACCAATCCTATGAACCTATATTTTGAGGAACTGTAAGGAGGATTTATCATTAATACTTTCATCAGGTCACCTCAGTGATATTTATACATTTACTTCTATACCGGCTGAATTCAGCTTAAAAACGCTTATTTAATGGTAAATCACCATTAGAGATAAAAAAATACTAGTTATAATGATAATCATTCATACAATGATATCAACAACATAATTATGTACTAATTGATTTTTAAAGTTATCGACCCATTATGATTATATGGGAAATAAGCTATCTGAGATTATTAAAATCTTCTAACCCAACTAATTAAGGATAGAAATTTAATCCATATCTAATCTAACTTCATTTAGAAAATTATTCATTTCATGGGGCAGTGGTATTTCCTCATTTTCATCAACAATTACCTCTATTAAATATGGTTTTCTTAAATTCAAAGCTTTAAATACTGTCCTATATACTTCACCTGGTGAATCCACCCGTTTTGAATTTATACCATACGCTGCTGCTAGTTTAATAAAATCAGGATTCTCTAATTCTACCTGATAAGTGTCTCCATAGTTCATCTTCTGCCATTGTTTGATAATTCCCAGGGAACTGTTGTTGATTATACAGATTATAACCGGAAGATTTCTCTGCATTATGGTAGCCAATTCCTGAACTGTCATCTGAAATCCACCGTCACCTACTATCACTACTACCGGTTTTTCAGGTTCAGCTAGTGAAGCACCCACCGCTGCAGGTAAGGCGTATCCCATAGGTGCGAAACCTCCTGATGAAATAAATAAACCAGGTTTTTTTATCCTTTGGAGTAAGGTTACCCATGTTGTATGTGACCCTGCATCGTTAACTATTATTGAATCTTTTGCAGCGTCCAGAATCTCTTTTATAGCTGTCTGAGGTTTAATAGGAATATCATCATAATCCGTATTAATTTTATATTTTTTTGAATATTTTTCCAGTTCAATGAGCCATTTTTCCCTATCCACTACTTCTAAATCCATCATCGAATCAAGGAATACTCCTACGTCCTGCAGGATATTAATATCTCCTTTAAGACTCTTTTTATCCAGATTAACCTGTATTGTTCTGGCTTTACCCAAACCTGCCCTGGTTCTCTCAGAAAGTCTGGAACCTAAGGTTATAATTAGATCTGCATTTTTTCCAGCGAAATTGGCTGATTCCGTGCCCCTTATTCCTATCATTCCCAGATAAAGAGGATTATAATCAGGAAACACTCCCCTAGCTGGATAAGTAGTTGTTACAGGCACATTATGATTTTCAACAAACTTTAACAATTTATCTGATGATTTTGACCAAAATATCCCATTTCCTGCCAGAATTAAAGGCTTTTTAGCATTATGTATAAGTTTTAAAGCCTCTATCACATTATTATCTAAATTTGAATCCTTGATTTCTGGATAAGTATCAATTTCAGAATAAATTAAAGAAGCATCCATTTCACAGTTCAACACATCACTAGGAAGAATAAGATGTATTGGCCCCTTTTTACCGCTGTTAAACATTTCTATAGCTTTTTTTAATTTTAAAATGCCTTCTTCTGGCGTTTTAATGCTGTAACTGCTGATGGTAATGGGTGCGAAGACTTCCCTAACATCTATCTCCTGAAATACATCATCCCCCCTAAGATATGTAGGGACATCTCCGGTTAGTATTAAAAGAGGTACCGAATCTTTGTAAGCAGTGGCTACTCCCATAGCTAGATTTAAAGCTCCAGGACCTGCTGTTGCAATGCAAACTCCAAATTTTCCAGATACACGGGCATAAGCATCTGCTGCATGTGCTGCTCCCTGTTCATGACGCATGAGAACATGTTCGATTTTAGAATTCCTTATTGCTTCATAAATAGGAAGGATTTGCTCTCCAGGGTGTCCAAAAATATATTTTACATCCTCTAACTCCAATATTTTTATTATTGCCTCGGCAAATCTCTCAGAACCCTTCATGTATCTTATGTATTGATTCGGTTTCTATTAAATTTAATCAAAATAGATTTATGTAAGTAAAAAAATAATATAAAAATCCTTTATTTCATCCTCAATGTGAAATAAATTAGAAAGATAGTTAAGCTAGATTATAATTGTGAATAAGATGAAACAGAACCCCCAGGAAGAGCTTAAGGATAGTTTAATTAAGATCAGAAGTTTTTTAATCCCTGGTGATGATGAAGATAAGGTGATGTACCTTCACGCTGTAGTGGCTTTATTAGGTAGTCTATGTGCCTTCTTTTTACTAGAATATGGTGAGATGTCCCTGGGCATGATGGAACATACTTTTTTGATCCTTATAGAAAAAACCTGTGTCATAGTAGTAATAGCATATATAATCAGTCGAATGTCCTTCTTCAAAGGGATTCTTCAGAAAAAATTTACTATAAGAAACCAGATTTTGATGATCGCTGCTTTCGGAGCCATATCCGTCTTCGGAACCTACTCCGGAATCAATATTATGGGAGCAATTGCCAATGTACGAGATCTGGCCCCCATGATAGCAGGGTTAGTAGGGGGGCCATGGATAGGTCTGGGCGTTGGATTAATTGGAGGAGTACATCGTTTTTTCCTTGGAGGACCAACAGCCATTGCTTGTGGATTGGCAACCATTTTAGCCGGATTATTCGGTGGACTGATTTATGTTATAAATAAAGGAAAATTCATTGGAATTATAGGAGCGGTTATTTTCGCCGCTTTGATGGAATCCTTCCATATGATTCTTAACTTATTAATCACCAAACCTTATTCATTAGCCTTTACCATAGTGCAGGATCTGGCCGGGCCAATGATATTGGCCAACTCCCTGGGTATGCTCGTATTTGCCTTCATAATATCCAATCTTTTAAAAGAACAGAAAACCAAACAAGAACGTGACCAATACCTTGATGAGCTGGAAAGACATAAATATGAGTTACAAGTGGCACAGAAAATCCAGAAAAGCTTCCTACCAAACAATATTCCCTCAATGAAAAGATTAGATATTTCAGCTATTAATTTACCGGCTAAAGATGCTGGCGGAGATTTTTACGACTTTATAACATTATCAGATGAAAAAATAGCCGTGGTTATAGCTGATGTTTCTGATAGAAAAGTCCCAGCCACCTTACTTATGGCAGTTTCCAGGACAATAATCAGGAGCATATCCGAATCTGCTCTAAATCCTAAATCATCCCAATTAGTAGAGTATCTAAATCGCCTCATAACTGAAAAAAGTAAATCTGATGTTTCTTTAACTCTATTTTATGGAATATTAAATATGGAAAATAAGGAAATGAACTTCATCAACGCGGGTCATAGCCCTCCTCTTGTCTTTAAGAGTAAAGATAAAAAAATAATCTCTTTAGAAAAAACAGATGTGTTATTGGGTGTTAATAAGAACATTAAATTGGAAGATAAAAAATTATCACTGGAAAAGGATGATATCATTATCTTCCACACCGATGGTATCTACTCTGTAACCAACGTAAATGGAGAACATTTCAACAATGATTTAATAGGTGAAATTCTTATAAAAAACAGTCCAAAGACTTCTAAAGAAATTATAAATGATTTAAAAGATTCAATTAGAGGTTTCTGTGGTAAGGGTGTTTTGGAAGATGATATAAGTCTAATCGTGCTGAAAGTTAAATAAAAGAATATGTTTTGTTAAATGATTTCATTTTTTATTTTTGATCTTCCTGATAACTGCCATTATACTCTCCAGAGCCAGTTACTGGAAAAACCACTGCCTGAGCTATTCTCTCACCCTGCTTTATAGTGTAATCGAAATCACCATAGTTGTATAATAAAAATTTTAAGGTCCCATAAAATCCAGGATCTCCCAAAGCAGTGTGTATGGAAACAAATGATCTTAAAATCGTTGACCTTGGAAGATATAACATGGAATAACCCTTTGGTATTTTTATTTTCCTATCTATAGTTACAGAATAACCTTTTTTAGGTTTTAAAGTATAGATGGGTGGTTCCAATTTTTCAAGTTCTGGTAATTTTTTCTGATCATCTATAAGAGAGGCAGGACCTGCTTGAGCAAATACTTCACCTAACCTCAAATCAATCCCTGATGGCTGTATTAAATCCTTAAAATCAGGAAATAATTTTATAAGTTCTCTTTCTCCCAGCATAATAATAAATCCTCCTTATAATTATTCATATATATTCTCTATTTTCATTTTAAAACTTAACTGGCTCCCATTTGTCTATTAACCTGAAACTATAATTTAATATAAATACTCTTTTTATGCATATAATAGGCTATTATACCCCAGAAGACTATCACAATAGTAGCATAAGTTATAGCACCAATATTTGGTGTTAATAAATCCATCAGTGGTTGATAAAGCATTTGGTATATGCTGATAGGATCACCTGTTGCTGAATTTAAATAAATCTTCTGAGTAAGGGTATTTACAACAGCAGATAATACGTAAAGAATCAAAGCATTAAGCCCCAGAGGGACAGCAATCCTTAGAATACTCTTTTTATCTAAAAGATCCAGATATGAATATAATACAGAGAGTATGATAGTTGCTATGCCTGCAGTGACCATTACAAAACTGGCAGTCCATAATTGCTTGATAACGGGCACCCAGGGAGTTATTAAAACTCCTAATAAAATAAGGGCTACACCAGCAGTTAAGAACAATTTAATAATACCCCAGTTACCCCCTCTTATCTGCAGTGTTTTTCCAAAAATAAGGCCTATTAAAACCAGTGCAGTAGCAGTTATAACGGTCAGAATTCCTTCTGGATCTAAACCAGGATCCACATTCTGATTGTAAATATGCTGAACACCGAAGACCTGTACATCCACCAAACCAGCTATGTTTCCTTCAGGCTGGAAGTTTCCAGTTATAACACCAGGTGCACCAACAAAAAGAAGGATCGCGCTCTGTATGATCAAAAGAAGAGCGACAGTTATTATTATATACTTAATTTTACTCCTGGCCAGTGGTGCTGCAAAAAGAGATGCCAAAGCAATGAGTTGTAGTACTCCAGGAATCCTCAGGGGAAGTCCACCACCTATCCAGTTTAAAAATAAACCAATACAGAAAAGAGCCACTACCCGATAGATGAAATGGCCCCATAACTGTTTAGATGATTGGTTGGCACGATTCTTAAAGGAATAAGCCATGGAAACGCCCACAATGAATAGAAAAAAAGGAAAAACTAGGTCTACGAAGGTTAAACCTATCCATTCAGAATGTTTTAATAAATAAGGCGTATATGGAGAGATGGGTAGAGTGTTAACAAAGATCATGGCTGCAACGGTTAGACCTCTGAAGACATCCAGTGATATCACTCGCTTTTTAGTTGCCATATAGCCTACCTTAAAAAAAATCAAATCCTTAATTATAGTTCTAGGTTTTTTTAAAGCCTTTGATTAGTTTTTTAGCCAATAAAATCTTTG
>JAJFTX010000196.1 GCA_021372715.1 Methanobacterium sp.
ATTCTGGCCTTTATCATCATAAAAATAGTGAATTATTTTCTTAAAAAGACCGGTCAAAGTTTTGATGTTGATATTACCGTGATCCAGGTATTACGGGAGATTTTCAAATATTCTGTGATTGTAATCGCAGGGGTAATGATCCTGAATGAATTGGGAATAAATGTAAGTGCCTTGATTTTAAGTTTAGGAATTGTAGGTATAGCTGTTGGTTTTGCTGCCCGCGATACTCTTTCAAATTTTATCTCTGGACCATTCATACTGGGTCATAAAAGTTTTAAAGTGGGAGATATCATTGAAGTCTCTAATCATTTTGGAATCGTCACTAAAATGGGTTTCCGGATCACCCAGCTCACCACAACAGATAATAAAGTTATAAACATACCTAACTCTCTATTTTCTACTGAAATTTATTTAAATTACACTGCTCTTGATAAAAGGAGGGTAGAACTGGCAATAACCATTCCTAATGATATTAAACTTGACGAGGCTTTTGAATTTATGGAGAATAGAGCTTTAAGTCTTAATTGGGTTTTAGCAGAACCGAAACCAAAGGTAATTATCAATGAGATAACCGGTTCCCACATCAAAGCCACTTTAACTGTATGGACCAATGACCCCTGGAGTGTTTTAGATCATCAATCAATACTGGCCAGGGAGATAAAAGAATATTTGGTGCAAAAATAATGGGTAAATATCGGATTTTATCCCTAATTATAATTGTTGGATGTTTACTGTCAGCAGCATATGTAATGTTTATTATTTTTGATAAGATGCATGAAATTGAAGCAGCCCAAAAAAGTGTTAAGAATTATAAAGAAAGGATGAGCGCGCCTGTTGACGCGCTGGATCCCAACACCAATTCTGGTCAATTAGTTACGGGAGAATTAATTATTCCCAAATTAGAAGTTGATTGTTCCATAAGATCTGACACTGTCAATGCCTATGATGCTGTTTACCATTACCCTCAAAGTGCAGCTTATGGCCAGCCAGGTGAATGTGGTATTTTAGGACATAGAACCACATATTCGGGTCTGTTTAGAAATATAGGTGATTTAAAACCGGGAGATAAAGTCATTATTAAGGATTTAATTCTTAAAAAGGTTTACACCTATGAAGTTACATCCAATGGTGATGATATCCGTTGGGACTATAAAACCAATCCGGTAACATTTGCCTTGGAAGGAGAGCCCATGCTTCTTTTAATTACTTGTTATCCTCCTGGAGAAAAATCAGCCGCATATATTACCCATTGTAAACTAATATCGGCCAGTTCCTTCTAAAATTAATAAACTTTATCCTTTAATGTTATAGATTTGATTCGATTGTTTTTTAACTAAAACTCCTCTTGAAAATTATCGTTAAATAATATTATATAGTATGATGGCAACAGAACTTTATTTATAGTTTATAATTTTTTAAAATTTTAAATAAAAAAAATTTGGTGAAGATTTGGTTAAAAAAAATAAATCTTTTCCGAAATAAGAGGGAAAAAATAGGAAAGAGGTTTGTAAATGGTAAATATAGTGATAGATGAAGATGCCTGTGTTGGATGCGGTTCTTGCGTGGAGGACTGTCCAAACGACGTCTATGAAATGGATGAAGACAAAAATAAAACCAAAGTGGTTAATTTAGAGGATGGTATGGCATGTCTTTCTTGCCATGAAATCTGCCCGGCTCAAGCAATGGAACATCAAGATATACACATTGCAAAACGACTGTATATCGACCGAAAAGTAAATTATGCACTGGAGAGAATAATTTGAGGGGTTAAAAATGGAGATCGAAGAAATTAGAGGAACATTTAAACCAGAACTAATTCCCAAAGAGACCGGTGGAAACCTGGATGATTACGAA
>JAJFTX010000214.1 GCA_021372715.1 Methanobacterium sp.
GTGGATCAAATGAGATTAACTGGAGATCAGTACGTTTTCGCAGTAACCACTTGTGCAGGTATGCCTGGTGAGAGCCTATTACAGCTTAAAAAAATGCTTAAAGAAAAAGGTTCAGATCTTCATGCGGGATATGCGGTTAAAGAAGCGGCCAATACCATACAAAATGATAATTTTCTTATTAAATCCGCAAGATTAATTGAACCTAACGAAAGGATTAAACTATCTGGAAAGGACAGATTAAATGAAATGGTTGAAACAATAAAGAATAAAAAAATAAGCCAACCAGAGAAAAGCTCCAGACTACTAAATATATATGGTAAATTCATATACAAAGGAGCTATGAGCAGAATAAGTACCATGGGAAAGTTCTGGGTTGATGAAGAATGTAATTTATGCCTGAATTGTCAGAAAATATGCCCCAGCAATAACATCGATATAGTTGATGATAAACCCGTATGGAATCAGAAGTGTGAATTTTGCCAAGCCTGTATTCAGTGGTGTTCTAAAAAAGCCATTCACATCAAGAATGAGGATTTAAGTAGACATTACCATAATCCTCAAATAAAGATTAAGGATTTATTTTTACGTTAGTTTTATTAGTATTAACCACTAATTCCAAATTTTTAGAGTCATGAAACCACAAGAAGAATACTGGAACCGAGTAGCAGATGAAAAAGAATTTCCCACATCATTCCAAATAAATGAATTTGTAAATTTTGTCACTAAAGATATGAAAATACTGGATGTGGGCTGCGGCTATGGAAGAACTTTAGATGAACTATATAATCAGGGTTTTAGAAATTTAACCGGTATAGATTATGCACAGAACATGATTAACCGAGGATTAAGATTATATCCTCATCTAAATCTAAAGAAAAATAGCGGAGATGATTTACCATTTGCCTCTAAGGAATTCGATGCTGTTATTTTAATTGGTGTCTTAACTTCCAATGTTGAAGATAAAACACAGGAAAAACTCATTTCAGAAATTAGGAGACTATTAAAAGATAAGGGTATTTTATACCTGGCCGATTTTCTTATAAACACCGATGAGAGGAATAAACATCGATATTCTAAATATAAAAATAAATATGGCATATATGGTGTTTTTGAACTTCCTGAAGGTGCTGTTTTAAGACATCACACTCCAGAACATATTTTTAAATTAACCAAAGATTTTTATGAATTATCGTATCAGGAAACAGTTTACAATACCATGAACGGCCATCAATCAAATGGGTTCTATTACATGGGGAAAAGAAAATAAATATGTCTTATTTTGGAATGTACTCCGCTCTAACTGGTGAAAAAATATCAACTAGAATTGAGTCTTCTATTATTTCTGCACCATGTTCTATGTTTCCGGGAATTGCCCAGCTATCTCCTGATCGCATATCATATCTTTCTCCATCGATGGTTAGTATTATATGGCCAGATACCACGTAACCTGTTTGTTCTTCAGCATGGTTGTGGATGGGTAATTTTTTCCCTTTCATCATTTTATATTCAGTTAAAAGAGTTTTATCTCCATAAACCAGTGTTTTTCGTTTAATGCCTTCTGATACTTGAATATAATCCATTTCACTTGTCTTTCCAATTTGATAATCCATATTATCACCTATAAGAGTATTATATCAATAATATTTAAGAAATTAGTCCTAAATATCTTAGTTTAAAAAGGATCTTTAACAAACATCCAGTAAATTTTATTAATTTTGATTTAAATATAGTTAAACATGTCTAAATACCAAAAAATACCCATCTTCTTTGCTAAAACAGGTAAAATAGAGCTGGTTGATCAGATAGAAAAGACTGATGATGAATGGGAAGAGGAATTAAATCCTCTAGCTTTTGATGTAGCTAGAAAACAAGGTACTGAACTGGCATTTACTGGTAAATACCATGATTGTCATGAAGATGGTATATATCAGTGTGTTTGCTGCCATACTGATCTTTTTGACTCCAGTACCAAGTTTGATTCAGGGACTGGATGGCCCAGCTTCTATGAACCAATAGCTCCAGAAAACATAGTAACTGCCATTGATAAAAGCTTATTCATGGTTAGAACTGAAGCATTATGCGCTCGTTGCGGAGCCCATTTAGGTCATGTATTCGATGACGGCCCTCCACCAACAGGCCTAAGGTACTGTATGAACTCCGCATCTTTGCACTTGGTTAAAAGAGAGGATCTATAAAATTCATGAAAAATAATTACTTTATAATAACAATTACTTTTCATCTGCTCTGATTAACCTTTTATTTAATAGATCACATATAAAATCATATGATTAAGGGTAAAGCTGCCTATCTAAAAAGACTCACTTCTAAAATACAAATCCCCAGTGTGGATGTTGGCCGGGAACTGGATGGCAGCACTCCGCCCTCTGTTTTCATCGGCAGCTGGAACTACCCTAAAGTATATGCCGGCCCCATGATATCCCCGGTTCAGGGTGATACAGCCATTATGGACAATCCTGAAGCATGGATACAGAATAATAAAAGTCAGGAGGATATCATAGGCTATCGTTTGAATCTGGTTCGGGGCAAAATGACTAATAAAGTAACTGATCTGGATAATACCTTTGTAGAAAAATTACAAGAGATATCTTTGGCCTCCACCAGCATAAACAGCGAAGCAGAATTCGGTAGTAAACCTCAAGGACTTTCCTTCAATGAACAACACACTCCCCATGGTCCCAGTGCTCTTATTGAAAAATTCGACATAGAAAGTGTGAAATGGGATCGTGAATTAGAGAAAGCCTATTATGACAGTGATCTGAAGGCTGCTGATGCGGTGATGCACTTGCATGAAAAAGAAATCCCCTTCTCCAGTATCCAGAAAGCATTCTCTGTAGGAACCATGGGAATAGGTAAAAATAGGAAGATGGTACCCACCAGATGGTCCATCACCGCCTGCGACAGCACTATAGGTAATCGTTTGCTTAAAGAAGTTAGGAATTATGATATCATTGATACCTACAGAGTATATGAATACAGCAGCCTTAATAACTACTATGCAGTGATTCTAATCCCTTTAGAATGGCAGTTTGAATGGATGGAAGCATTCCTACATGTAATGGGAAGAGAAGAATTGATATTCTCTGATTATGAAAATAACAGTGATAAAAAAAGTTACTCCCGGGTAGGTGGTTGTTATTACACTTCTAAGATGGCTGTCCTGGAAGAACTGGCCCTGCAGAAGAAACAAGCCGCTGTTATAATCTTAAGAGAAGCTTATGAGGGTTACATACCCTTAGGAGTTTTCAATGTCAGAGAGAATATTAGAAGTGCTATGAATAAACCATACCTAGAGTTTGAAGATATGAAAACTTCATTAACATATATTTCTACTAATTTAAAGTTACCGTTGGAGAAGTTCATAAAACAGAGTGATCTTTTAAAAGAACTTTTACAATCCCGACAGACTACTCTGGATAGTTTTATAGTCACCTAAAAATCAAATTATACTTTATTGCTACTTAATAATCAAACTAAACATCTATCATTCAAGAATTTATTTTTAGAATCATGTAATTATTATTCTAATTCTAATATCCCACCAATTACTAGCGGTATGACCTTGATATTCGATTTTTCTTCTACTAATTGTTTAAATTCATATGGATCTGCATCTTTCATATGCATGGGAATAACATATTCTGGTTTAATAGCCATTACCGCTTCTACTGCCTCTTCTATATCCATGGTAAATGTTCCTCCTATCGGAATTAAAGCCACATCTACTGGACCAAATTCTCTCATCTCAGATATAAAATCGGTATCTCCAGCATGGTAAATTGTTTTATCCTGGATATTAATTAAATAGCCCACTCCCTTCCCTTTTTTATGGAATTTTTTGGTGGAATGTCCCTCAGGGGTGTTATATGCCGGGACAACTTCAACCTTTATGTCTTCAAAATGATATATCTCTCCAGCTTTTACCACATCAAAAGAATCCCCAAGTTCTTTTTTACAGATTTCAGGGGCAAGAATACGTGTATATTTTTTTATAAGTCGTTTAACAGTTACTTGTTTGCAATGGTCCTTGTGCTCATGAGTTACTAATATTATATCAGCTTTCTGAAGTTTTTCCTCAGGAAGCCCATCTATATCATCCGGCCAGGTTGAAAATTCGATTTTATGAGGATAATCTTTATAAAAAGTCTTCAAGTATGCTGGATCAATATAGATCACTGAATTTTCATATTTTATCTGGATCCAGGAGGGTGGGAACCATTTCAAAACTACTGTCATATTATCGACCTAAAATTCTCACCAGTTAAAGTCATTATATTCTCTGACATTCAGGACATAAATAGGATGATGAACCTAAAACATTCATTTTCACCATATTTGTCCCGCAACGAGCACATTTCATATCCTTCTTAGGTTTATCACCTATTCTAACATAATTTCCTGTTTCACCATACAGGTCATATTCATTAACACTACCACCTGCTTCAACTGCTGAATTCATTATTTCTATAATTACACTGTATAATTCCTTCATTTTAGCTTCATCTAATGTAGATACTTTAGCTTTAGGATGTATTTTAGCCTGATATAAAATATCATTGATATATGCATTGCCCAGTCCAGCAATTTCGCTCTGTATATTAAGAACTCCTTTTATTCCCCTATTTTTATACTTGGATAATGAATTTGTGAAATATGAATAAGTGAATTCTTCATCTAGTGGTGATGGCCCTATATTTCCAGCATATTTATGGTTTTTTAATTCTTCAGGGTCTGCTACTACTACAAATGCATATAATGAAGATTGGAAGGTTAATGCTGTGTGATCTTTGAATTTGAATAGAACATGATAATTGGTTGGGATCTCATCTTCAGTTTCATAGTACCTGAATTTGCCTATGATCTCCCCTAAAAGTAGAAGTTTCCCATTTTCGAATTCTAAAAATATCCATTTACCACGGGTTTGTATGTGTTTGATGGAACTGTTTAATATTTCATCCTTCCTCTTATCCAGGTTACACATTCCCAGCTTAATAATCCCTTTAGAACGTTCTCCTAAAATTATATCTCTGATAATTTTATTCTTCAATCTTTTATCCATTTGCTGGTATAAATTATATATCTCCGGTAGTTCTAGACCCATTTCCATCTCCCCTTTTTTATATATTGAACTTCATAAATTTAAATGATTATTTATCAAGATCAATTTAAGTGAATTTTATGGAGTTATACTTTAAAAGACCTTCAAAAGAAACCAGAATGGCTATGTGTGAAGCTATCAGCAGATACAGTTCTAAAGATAAATATAATTTAATTAAATCTGCAGAAGAAGAAATATGCAATATTACAAACCATAAGTATGCTAAAGTAGTGAATAGTGGGAATTCGGCTATATTATCTGTTATGAGTTCGTTTAAAGGTAAAATAATGGTCCCGGACCAGGGCGGCTGGTCAGGTTTTATTAAAACAGCCCATTTTTTAGGTTTTGAATTAGTTTATCTACCTACTGACTGGGGATTGATTGATCCTAAAATCTTACATAACAGATTTCAGGAAGAACACCCAGAAGCTCTATTTTTAACTAGTTTCGCAGGTTATACTGCAGAACAACCCATAAGAGAAATATATGATGTTTGTAATGAAGCGGGTGTTGTACTTGTGGAAGATGCTTCAGGAGCGTTAGGTGATGAAAAAAGCCGATTAGCCAATGGAAATCACTCCCATGTTATAGTTGCATCCACTGGATCGCCCAAAATTGTGAATGTAGGAAATGGTGGATTTATATCTACCAATGATAGGAGTTTCTTTGAAGATAAATTTATTTTCAATACATTGAAAGCTGATCCCATCACCTGTGCTGGTATATCCATAGAAATAGGCAATGCCAGAAAGGTTTTATCTAAAACCATTTCATCCTGTCAATATCTAAAAAATGAACTGGAAAATGTAATACATCCTGATAAAAGAGGAATCAACGTTATCATCAAAGTAAAAGATCCGAAAATTTATTCTAAAATGTTAAGATCCCAATTTAATGTCCATGGTGGAGGTATCATATCCAAATGTCCCCTTTATAATCGGGTTTTAGATGATGCTGTAGCTTTAGAGATTAAAAATCTGGATATTAACTGTTTAAAAACTGAAAACTTGGATATTATCCTTAAAACTGTTCAGGAATCTGGAAATTTCTAGTAAAAATTTAATATATTAACTATAATATAATTTTATTAATTCAGATAGTAAAACTTTAGGATCCATCTATGATAAGGAGATTTTTATGGCAATATTCAGTTTTAATGAGGACGATATAGAAGATTTAATAGAAAAAAAAGATCTAAAAGGCCTGGTCAAAGCTCTTAATTATAAATCTGATAATTTTATAAGATATAAGGCTGCTGAAGCTTTAGGACAAATTGGTACAGGTTCACAAGTGGATGCTTTAATAAAAGCATTGAATGATGAAGATGATTCAGTTAGAGAGATGGTAATATATGCTTTAGGAGAAATAGGAGATAAAAAGGCAGTAATGCCATTAATAGCTAATTATGAGGATGAAGATGATGAGATAAGAGCGATGACCATTTATTCACTGGGGGAAATCGGTGGTAGGGATGCTTTAGAATTTATGAGATTTGCCATCAACGAAGAAAATGAAAACTTACGAATCAGGGCAGTGGAAGCTTTAGGGAAGATCTCCAATCCCAACTCGGTTGATGAATTAATCTCTGCACTGGATGATGAGAAGGATGATGTCAAATTAAGCGCTATAACTGCTCTTGGAGAAATTGCAAACGGGAAAGCCATAAAACCACTTATTGAAACATTTGATGATGAAAAATGGAATATGCGTAGACTTTGTTTACAAACACTAGGCAGAATAGATGAATGCACAATTGAACCATTTATAAATGCTTTGAATGATGAAGATTGGCATGTTAGAGATAAAGCAGTGGAAATAATAGGTAAATATGCTGATGAAGAAGGAATAAAGTATCTCAACCAGATTATTAATGATCCAGATGATGATGTTAAAGGACGTGCCAGTAATATTTTAAAAGAATGGGAAATGAAAGAAACCAGTCCTATAAAAAAGCCAGTGCACAAAAAGAAGAGTCCCCAGCATAGATTGGAAGAAGTAATAGATAAAATAGGAAAAGATGAAGCTGTTGATATCCTTATTGAATATTTAAATGATGATAACCCGGAAATAAGGCACAGATCAGCCGAAGTATTGGGAGAAATTGGAGATGAAAGAGCAGTTATCCCCTTGATAAATGCTATGAAGGATGAAAAACACAGCGTTCAATGGAGAGCTAAGGAAGCTCTGAGAAAAATTGGCAGTCCTGCAGTACTGCCTTTAATTGAAACAATGAACGATGCAAACCCAGATATTAGGAGGAGAGCAGTCTGTGCTTTAGGAGATATTGGGGATGAAAGAGCAATTTCTCCCCTTATTGAAAATTTGAATGATAAAGATGCTATTGTAAGATTAAAAACAGCCATTTCATTGAGTAAATTCGGTGAAAAAGCAATTAATCCACTTACTAAGGCATTAAAAAACGAAAATTTCGAAGTTCGCGAGAAAGCCGCATTAGCATTGGGTGAAATTGGAAATCCCATTGCACTGAAACCTTTAGAAGATTCTCTAGCTGATGAAAATCCTTACGTGAGAAATGGAGCGGCTAACGCTATAAAACTGATTAAAAAACATTTATGATATTAATTTTCCAGTATCAATAGTGAGGTTCTTTCCATCATTGCCCAGGAGACTCCACCAGCTGTATTTATTTCATTATCTGAAATCTGGTAAATATCTTTTAATATTGTTTTATCGGCTTTCAGGATTTCATCATCTCTTTTACTCAATATAAGTTCTAACTGTGAACTTAAATCTTTATTACAATTTACTATAACTGCACATATATTATTGTAACCCTTTTTTAATCCTAAAATATCAAGAGCCTTATATATTTGTCTCTGCGCAGATGCACGTACGCAAATTTCAAGCCCTAAATCTCTAGCAATATTATCATTTCGTTTAAAAGCGTTTTGGGCATGGATAATGGCATGATGGATGTGTTGTTCTCCGGCGATGCCATTTGCATTTAATAGTTGTATTATACAATCTTGAGAATTTTTTTCACTGATTTCATCTAATTTACTCATTAAATCAGTTATATCATCCACTTGGGATGAAAATCCTAAAATTTGAATGTTATTCTCCATTTTATCCCTGAATATAAAATAAGATGTTGAAGACATTTATAATAATGAAACTATTATAAATCGCCTTCTCTAACTTTTTTGACATAATTGGTACTTAATATTTTATTTATTCCACTCAGATATGCTTCAACACTGGCCATTATAATATCAGGTTGGGTACTTCTGGCGGTTACTACGTTGCCATCATGTTTTAGTTTAACCACCACATCGATTAGAGCATCAGTACCTCCTGTTATGGCCTCCACATGATATTCTTCCAGTTCTATATCTGCAAAATCCTTAATACTTTTCTTTACCGCTACTATTGCTGCATCTACTGGCCCTATACCTATACCTGCTTCATGAACTTCTTTATCATCAATGTTAAGCCTTAATGATGCTGTAGGAGTTACAGTATTTCCAGATACTATGGTTAATTCCTCCAGCTCCACTACTTTTTCAGCCATTATACCCAGAACATCCTCTGTTATGGCCTGTAAATCTACATCAGTCACACATTTTCCTTTATCACCCAATGTCTTTATAC
>JAJFTX010000216.1 GCA_021372715.1 Methanobacterium sp.
TTATAAACTTTTTCAATAATTTTACAGATGGGACGCGGGATTTTACGTATTGCTACATCATAAATTCCATCAAATGATATTAACCGTGAGCTGTAAAATTTTTCCAGATCTTCTTCAGAAAAATTAAACATAGGGAATTTCATTTTATAAAGATCAGTGCCTAAGATACTGTTTAATTTATTTATCTTATTTTCCAAACCGAAAGCTTCTACAATCCGAAAATTCATTTCAGTATCTGAATTAGTAATAAGAACATATGAATTTGGTAAGAGATTTTTTATGGATCTACCAATTATTGAGTATATTTCAGATGTATCTTTTGCTTCTACCAACTGCATTACGACCTGATTAATAACTTCTTTCTCTTTCAATGAATGTTTAAGTTCATTTTCAGCATTCTTTAATTGAGTGAAATCTATTAACGACGCTACACTTTTTTTAGTACCGGGTATTAAGCCAACATCTAAATGTATGTATTTAATTTGGCCATTTTTATTAATTAATCGGAAATCATAAGTTTTAGGAACTAAATTAGGATTCTCTCTACGTTTTTGATGGTATCTAACCATTTGTTCTAGATCTTCTTTAACCACAAAGTCAGTCCATCTTTTTTTCCCCTCTATTTCCTGTCTTAAATACCCGCTAAGCTTTTCACATTCTTTATTAGCCATGGATATTATATTATCCTCCTCAAGAATCAAAGTAGCAGTTCCAGAATGGGCAAAAATAGTCCTATAATATGCTTCTGATTCTTTAACTGCTTCTTCAGCTTTTTTTTGTTCAGTTACATCATCATATATGGCAACAATTTCATGGGATGGTAATTTATATATAAAATTCTCCCTCCAACCAGTAATTCGGTCATCTTTATATTGGCTGATTGGATAATGTTCCGGGGTTCCTGTTTTATAAACTCTCTGTAAAACTTCAAACAAACCGAAATCTTTCACTCCTGGAAAGGCATCGGTCACTTTTTTGCCGATAATTTCTTCTCTTTTCATGGATTCTATATTCTCGGCAGCTTCATTAAAATCTATGATAATAAAATCTTCTCCATTACCTATAGCCTTATATACTGCTACACCAGAACTCATATAATTAAATAAACTTCTATATCGGTTCTCATTATATCTTATCTCATTTTCAATCTGATATTTATAAAGGGCTAATTCAATAGCTATTTTTAAATCAGTTTGGTTAACCGGTTTTATAAGATAACCATAGGGGATGGTTAATTTAGCCCGATCTATAACACTCTGTTCCGGATGGGCAGTAAGATAAACCACAGGAATATTAAAATCCTCTTTAATCTTAGCAGCAGCTTCAATACCATCCACTTCACCCTTTAACACTATGTCCATTAGAACAAGATCAGGCTCCTGTTCAATTGCCATTTTAATAGCATCTTCACCAGTTGAAGCAATACCCACCACTTCATAGCCAAAAGATTTTAATAACTTTTCAAAATTCATAGCTTCCGTAGCTTCATCCTCAACAATTAAAATCCTAGACTTCAAAAACATACACCACATACAATATGTTGTTTATTTGTAATTAATTCCTATCATTCAGTTTCAAAATAATAACAAAAAAAAGTGGATAAAAAAAACTCAGATCTATAAGTCTATTGTGAGAGATATCTATCGTCTTCCAATATCACTTAAAAAAAAATTAATAAATATAAGATCAATTAAATTAAACCCTATTTAAACTATTTTTAATTTATAGATTATTTTTTATTATTATCTATTTTAATAATAGGTTTTGCATTGAAAAAGGATTATCTGGGTGT
>JAJFTX010000004.1 GCA_021372715.1 Methanobacterium sp.
AAATTGATATATCCAACCTTTTCCTTCTTATTTTTAACAGCACCATAGGCATATTCCATCATTTTCTCCATGAACCTAGGCATATCTGCCAATTCTAACTTTATCGCTGAATCTGGACATATTTCCAGACAATGATTACAGCCAATACACATATCATAATCAATATGGGATTTTTCATCTTGCAGATACATGGCATATACGGGACATTCACCCACACAAACACCACAAGCATTGCAAGAATCAGTGATGATTGGTTTGGCGCATTCGTGCTGTTCTATTTTACCCGGAACTGCTGCACATCCCATTGCCAGATTCTTAAGGGCACCTCCAAAACCACTCATTCCATGCCCTTTAAAATGAGATATAACCAACATAGAATCTGAATCCTCTATATCTCCGGCAATTTTAACATTTTTAAAGTGTTTTAAATTTACTTCTATTTCTTTCCAATTTTCTCCCATTAAACCATCGGCTATGATCAGAGGAGCACCAACTACAGCAAAATCAAACCCATGTTTAATGGCTATTTCAATGTGATCCACAGAATTATGTCTACTACCATAATAAAGAGTGTTAGTATCGGTTAAAAAAGGTTTACCTCTATTTTCCAGGACTTTTTCAACTATGGATCCTACAAATATTGGTTTAATAAAAGAATCATTCCCTTCTTCTCCAAAATGCAATTTTACAGCAGTTAAACCCTGACGTTCTACTGTTCTATTAAGACTGGCTTCATCAAAAAGTCTCTTTATCCTATTTATCTTATTTTCATACTGATTCCTTGACCTTAAATCGGTGAAATATACTTTACTGGCCATTAAATTCCCACCTCTTTTTTTAAATCTCTGATAACCTTTAGACTTTTTAATACGTTTTGATAATCATTAAGCTCGATGATCATATTATTAATATCTTTCAATAGGTTTAAATTCAGATTTCCTTCACCTAAACTTAGATGCTGGTCTTTTTCACCATTATTATCACTCAAATGGTAGTAGCATATGTTTTTCATTGCTAAAAATGGTTTTATATCCCCATTGGTATTGGCATGCCCCACATCGACGGTCGCTTGACAGCCGCATTTTTCGATATAGTATCGTTGTTCCTGGGCTGTGTTGCAAAAGTAAGCATATCTATGGGGCATATTTTCCACTGAAAGGATTATTCCGCGTTCATTTGCATATTGGTTGGCCTGGGTAAGAGTTTCTATGGAATAGTACTTGCCCATATCCCTAACTCTATCTTCCAATCTATGGATCAGTCCGGGATGGGTAGTTATAGCTAACGCTCCTATTTCAGCGGCTAGATCTATGGTTTCTTTCATTTGTAACAGTGTTTCTTCCCTCATACCCGGATTTAAACTGGCAGGATTCATGTCTATGGTCGGAGCATGCAAATATAAATCAATATCATAGGATTCAAATATTTGAAAAACCTCTGAATCAAAGCTTAATGCTATTCTAGGCCATGTATGGGGGCCTTCACATAGTATTTCCATCATATTAAATCCATCTCGAGAAGCTGTCTCCAAACACTCCTCAAAGGATCTCATAAATAGGGATAGTGTAGAAAAACCGATTTTCATTGATTTATAACTCCTGTTCCTTTGTAACTAAAAGATATAATCTTCTTAAAAATTCATTACCCATTTATTTTATCTTCAATAATTAATAAAATTCGTTATCTTTATATAGTATAGGATATATCAAAATTATTTATATCAAAAAGTGATATATCGAATTTATAATTAATTCTAAGGAGATGAAAAATGCAGGAAGAAGATTCAAATCCTCGTGGCGGATTGAATCAGAGCACAGATGATGAAAAAGATCCTCAGCATGATGATAACTTCCAAGAAGAAGTGAAAAACTTAAAAAAATATGATAGGAAGATGCTAAAAGGATTTATGAGAGGTTTTGGAAAAATCGTTATCTTATGGCTGATCAGTAAAAAAAGGCAGCATGGATATGAAATTATGACTCAAATCCACGAATCCACCCCATTCAATAGTAAAATGCCCAGCGCCAGTATGATCTACCCAGTTTTACATGGTCTTGAAAAGAAAGGACTGATTACTGGAACATGGGAACACCACGGGAAAAGAAAAGTTAAATATTATGAAATAACTTCTGAAGGAGAGGAGAGCTTAGAACGCATCCGAAAATTGGCAAAAGGCCAAAAGCTGGGAAAAAATAATCTTTACAAAGAATTCATGGAAGATATGTTTTCTTTAAATCAGAATCATTCTTAAAAATAATTTGAGGTATTATAAATATGAAATACGCAATAGAAACCTTTGATCTAACCAAAAATTACGGAGATTTTTTGGCAGTTGATAAATTAAACCTTAAGGTCAAAAATAAAAGTATTTTCGGGTTTTTAGGGCCAAATGGGGCCGGTAAAACCACTACAATAAAAATGTTAACATGTTTAATACCACCCACATCTGGAACCGCTGAAGTATCCGGTTATGATATAGTGGAAGGTCCAAACCAAGTCAGACAGAAGATAGGGATGGTTCCCCAATTAGTGAGTTTATATGGGGATTTAACCGCTCGTGAGAATGCTGAACTATGTGCAGACTACTATGGATTACCAAAAGACCTTAAAGAAGAAAGGATAGATGACCTGATGGAATTGGTAGACATAAAATACGCTCAAAACAAACTGGTAAGACAACTTTCTGGAGGACAGAAACAGAAAGTCTCCGTAGTCGCCAGCCTGGTACATCAGCCAGATATATTGTTTTTAGATGAACCAACCATTGGTCTGGATCCTACAACTAAAAGTGTGTTATGGGACCTCATACAGGATCTTAACGAAGAAGGTCATACAATAATCCTATGCTCTCATGACATGTATGAAGTGGACATGCTCTGTGATCATGTGGGAATAATAGATAAAGGTATATTAGCGGCTTATGACACACCACAAGGTCTTAAAGACACCATACTTGAAGATCAGGATCATAAAACTGCAATGAACATCAGCAAGATCATGAGGGAATTGGAAGAAAATTCCAACGTAGGTGAAGTTTCTTCATTCAAAGAACTGAAAGGTAACATGTTAGAAACTGAAATAGCCAATGCAAGAGAGATAAGTATAAAAATTGACAACATTTGTGATTCAATGATGCAAGAACTGCACAAACTCCCATTTATATTCGAAATAACTCCCCACCAATCTGGGAGGGTAAGTATGAAGATTAGTAACTCTGCAGACGCAGTTACAGCTGTACTTAACACCATAATTAAAAATGATGGTAATATTTCATCAATTTCAACACAAGACCCTTCATTGGAGGATGTTTTTATGAAAGTGACCACCAGACATGAAGTGGAAGGTGAATAAAATGGTAGAAAGCAAAAAGATTATGTGGATGCTTAAAAAAGATCTTTTAGTCCTTTGGAGGCATAAACCACGTCTATTTTCTATTTTCCTTTTTCCCATACTCATGATTGCTCTTTTCGGTTATGGTATGGGTGGTTCAATTGACAATCTACCTGTCGTAGTGGTTAAACAAAGCAGTGGTCCCATTACGGATCAGACTTTAAGCGCAATTAAAGGTCTAGATCTCTATGATGTGAAGGATATTATAACTGATCCAGATAAGGCTAAAGATATGGTTAAAAATGGACAAGTTAAAGCCGCTATTATACTTCCGACAGATTATGAGGATATGAGTAGTTCCCAATCCAAAGCGGTTACTATATATGTGGATTCATCAGATCAAATGGCCACTCAAACATTGGTTCCCACGACTCAGGCCCTTTTTACCCAGATATCCACCAGAATGGGACTAGCCAAAATACAAACTACTACCGCTCAAAGTGGTGTTAATTCAACATTATCCCCCATTAATTATCAGAGCATCACCAGCAGCATTAACTTTGAAATAGTCAAACAATATGGAGATATAAAATACATAGACTTCTTAGTACCGGCTATTATAGCTATGACAGTTATGATGGGTGCTATGATGAGTATGGGAGAATCATTAGCCGGAGAACGGGAAAGAGGGGAGCTTGCACGTTTATTTATGACCCCAACCAGTGTTTCCACAGTGGTGGGTGGAAAAATAATGTCCAGATTGGTTATTCAAACTGCCACCGCCCTGGTTCTCATTGGTGCAGCAATAGCTCTATTCGGAATAACCATCAACGGCAGCATGTTGCTAACTATATTCCTGTTAATCCTAACTGCCCTTTGCTTTGTTGGATTTGGTATTATGGTTTCTGCTAGAGTTAGTACTCAGGAAGATTATGTACAGATGGTGATGCCATTTACAATGCCCCAAATGTTTATATCTGGAGTATTCTATCCATTAGAAACCATGCCCTGGATATTCCAAAAAATAGCTTATATATCACCTTTAACCTATGCTAACGATGCATTAAGGGGTGTGATGTTAAAAGGATTAACTATTGGAGATATATGGGTTGATGTAGCTGTACTTTTAGGATTCACTGGATTATTCTTTATGATGGGTGTTATAAGATTTAACAGAGACATTTAAAGATTATAAAAAACTAAATATTAGGTGATATGAAATGATTCGTAAAACAAATCTGGTTTTTGTATTGATACTAATGGGCCTTTTAGCCTCATCAATTTCATTAAACCCGGTTGCTGCTGTTGATTGGCCTATTTTCCATCAAAATTTAGATCATACCGGGTTTCTGATCCAACCAGGAGATTTCGCTCCAACTTTATGGAATTTCAATGCAGGTAAAAGTATCAGATCTTCACCAGCTTTAATGGACAAAACCATTTTCTTTGGTTCAGATAACGGAATTATATACGCGTTAAATATGGAAGATGGTACTAAGACATGGGAATATAAAACAGATGGAGCTGTTATATCTTCTCCTTGCATAGCTAACGATACACTCTACATTGGATCAGGGGATGGATATATTTATGCCCTTAAAGCTTCAAATGGGGAGTTAAAATGGAAATATAAAACCGAAAATGCCGTTGATTCATCTCCAACAGTAGTGAACGGAACTTTGTACGTAGGTTCCGATGATAATAATGTTTATGCCTTGAATTCGGAAAATGGGAATTTATTATGGAATTATAAAACTGGTAAAGCAGTTAAATCCTCACCAACTGTATTCAATGGCACAATATATGTTGGATCTGATGATGGTGTAATTTATGCATTGGGTGCTCAAAACGGTAGTAAAATTTGGTATTACACAACCGGTGATAGAGTACAATCTTCTCCAACCTTCTTTAACGATACCATATACGTTGGATCGGACGATGGTAAACTTTACGCATTGAACACAACAACAGGAACTGTTTTATGGACTTATTCTATGGGTAAATCCGTTAAGTCTTCTCCTACAATTGATGAGATTAATTTCAATCTTTTTGTAGGAGCAGATAATGGACAATTTTCCTGTCTGGATACAAGAAATGGAACCCATAAATGGTCGATACAAACAGGAGCAGCTATTCAATCAACTGCAGCAATTTCTGGAAATCGTACTATATTTGGATCCAATAATGGGAAATTATATGTTTTGAACAAATACAGCGGTACAATTGAATGGACCTATGAACCAGGATACTATGTTTTCAACGCACCCCTCATCTCTTCACCAGCTGCTTATGGTAATATGAGCTATCTGGGAAGTAATGATGGATATCTCTATGCGGTGAATATAGAAAAACAGAGTACATCAACATCCATATGGGTTTATTATATTGGTGGGATCCTGATAATTATTATCGCGGCCCTAATTGCCCTGAGAATGATAAGAAACCGTGCTCAAAAGAAAGAATAACTTAGGGAAAGTATAATTCAGAATATTAATACTCCCCATTTTTTTTATTTATTTAAAGAATAGAATTGACTATAACTTGTTGATAGGCTTTTTAAAATAAAATAAAAATTAAGATAATAAAAAAACCTAATAATTAATTCATAAAAAATGTTTAATTGGATTTAATCCAATTATTCTTTACATAATTGTATTTCGATGGCTGAAACGTTGGTATTTGATCCTTCGTTACTCATTATCTCTTCAGTACAGATATCTATACCGCCGATGTCCACGTCGGTTATAAATCTGTTCCTGACAATTTCCGCTACATCTACAGCTCTACTTATTGCTCTTCCTCTAGCTTTTAAAACAACTTCTGGCACTCCACCATTCATCTGAGTTACCACAGCTAAAACATAGTTCATTACCGGCTTGTTTCCAATGTATACAACATTTTCCTCTGACATTCACTAACCTCCATGAAATACCTTGATAATTCTTAACTTTTATTATTATATAAAGTTTGTGTGTGTACAGATTAATGTTCTAATCAATATATTTCCCTCTAAAAACAGATGAAAATAAAATTTATAATTTATAAATGAAAAAATCAGTTAATTAATCATTTTAGTTGGTCTAAATAAAAATAATTAAATTTTTTTAGTCTCTAAAGTCTCTTTTATGGTTTTAACCAGTGATGTGGCTCCTTCAAATCCAAAAGTAATTTCCTGAGCATGCATAACATCCATTAAAGGTATTTTTAATTCTCGAGATAGTACAAATTCACCCATGCCTCCTAAAATTATATCAGGCTCTAGATCTTTTGCATAATTAAGAATATCATAATAATCTGGTTCTCTAAGTATTTTTGGATTGATATTATCCTGTTTAATCAATCTTTCCAAATTTTTCATGGTGTTGTTACCTTCAAAATCCAGGCCAATGAGGATGGGATCCATCCCTATATCCGATAGAAAATCTACCAGAGCAACGGCCCTTGTAGCCCCTGCTACTATAATTACCTTTTTATCCTTCAGATATGGTTTTATTTTATTTATTTCCATTTGTGCCTTTATTTCGTCTTTTTTTAATAAATATTCTTTATTTAATGCATTGCATATTACTTTAAAGAATTTGGAACTTGCCCTAACCCCTAAAGGCAATGTTTCCTGGAGAAATGGGATACCAAATTTTTTCTCCATCAGCTCACAGGGCTCAATTGCTGATGCATCGCACATAGATATGTTTAAAACAGCATTGGAAGCTCCTCGAATTTCATCTAGTGTACATCCCCCGGTTAATACACAGGAAACATCGATTTTAAGTCTTTTGAAATAATTTTTTAGAATTTTAAGATCGGAACCTCCCCGATATAGACCTATCAAGTTTATTGAATCCTTTTTTAGATGTGGTTCATCAATTAAACCGATTAAAACATTTAAACATTCTTTATATCCTTCTATTTGGGTTCCTTCAAATCCTCCAGAGTTTATAAATATTATATCTGCTTTTATATCTTTTTTAACTTCTTCTATTACCTGATCTATGTTTTCACCTATTATACTGCTGGCACAGGAACTTAAAACTGTGATTAACTGTGGTGAATATTTTTCATCTGCAACAATGATTTGTTGTCTTAGTTTTTCCTCAGCTCCAAAGACCACATCATTTTGATCCATCTCTGTGGAGAGAATTCGAATTGGACTGCCACTGCGAAGACTTAATAGATACCTTATATGATAAAAACAGCCTACTGGACCATGAATTAAAGGTAATGCTCCTTTAATACCCAATACTGCCCTGATTACACCAAATAGTTTACATGTTCTTAAAGATTCCATGATAAACACTTAATTTATTTAACGAAATAAAATCAATGATATTATTAAAATTTAAATTAAAAAGCAAAATCTAAACCATATATTATTTATTAGCTGAAATAACTTACCTTTTTATAATCATCAGTCATTCAATCAATTTTTCTAAAAATTACCACTAATCCTTCTATTTCTCCATTTTCATTATTTATTGGAGTAATGGTCCCATCGATTAAATTCTGGGAACTATCCTGTGAAATCAACATATCATGTTTTATTGGTAAACTACCCTTCATCAACTTTATTTCTTTAAATTCGGATTCATTCCCCACAATCTTGAATATGTCTCCTATATCCATTCCAATTGCATCTGCTTCAATCCATCCTGTCAAATCCTCTGCAATTGTATTCATAAATTTAACTTGCTTAGAAGAATCAGTTGCTATTACTGCGTCACTGATACTATTTAAAACAGCTATAAGCCATCTTTCATGTTCTCTCAGTCTATTTTCTATTCTATGACGGTAAAGAGTTATTTCTATGGTATTATGCAATTCTTTTTCAACAAATGGTTTATTTAAAATCCTAAAAGGTTCCTTAGTTAAAAATCCAGACGGTTCAGTTAATTTAGCCCGTTGAATCGTTTTTTCATCATTATAAGCTGTTAAAAATATAACTGGGACACCAAAACGGTTTCTTATTACCTCTGCTGCTTCTATACCATCCATATCTCCCTTCAAATGGATATCCATCAGTACTAAATCAGCAGATAATTCCTCAACTTTCTTAATTGCTTTTTTCCCAGTGTCTACTGTATCTAATACCTGATAACCACTTTTTTCCAGTCCTATTTTTATATATTCAGCCGTTAGCTTTTCATCTTCCACTACCAGAATCTTAACTTCATCCATTCTCTCACTCAAGCATTTTTATATGATCATCATCGATATAATTTACTAAACTTGAAAGCAGTTCCATTAATCTATCTATCCAGCAAAATCTTGTTTATAGCGTATAGAACCGCTTCCACACTCGCTAAAACTACATCTTCTGCAGCAGAGCGGCCTGTAGCTTTATTACCGCTTTTATCCTCCATTATTACAAACACTTCAGCCAGAGCATCTGGTCCTCCTGTAATGGCCTCTATATTATATTCCAACAGTTCCATATCTGCAGTTTCACTCATTGAACTTTGAATGGCATTAATAGCAGCATCTACAGGACCTACCCCCGTTTGAGCTGTGGTTCTTACGGTGTCATCGATCCTAAGCTTCACTGTTGCCGTGGGCATTACATTATCCCCAGTCATCACTGAGAATCCTTCCAGTTTAACTATCTCATATTCTACCCGGCCCAACGCAGTTTCTGCCATGGCCTTTAAATCAGCGTCGGTAACACATTTACCTTTATCACCCAGTTTTTTAACCTGTGAAAAGATCTGATTGAACTGATCATCAGTAACATCTATTCCATACTCATCTAATTTAGACCGGATAGCATTTGCACCAGTATGTTTACCCAGAACTATTTTCCTGGTGTGCCCTACCATTTCCGGTGTTATTGGTTCGTAGGTTTCAGCTTTCTCTAACACCCCATGCACATGGATCCCTGCTTCATGTGCAAATGCATTTTCACCAACAATTGCCTTATTAGGTGGCATTTTAACCCCTGTAATTCTTGATACCAGTTCAGATGAATCTACCAGGAGTGGTGTCTTTATATTCATATCCAAACCATAATCAATGATCAGAGCCATAACCACTTCTTCCAACGAAGCATTTCCAGCCCTTTCTCCCAGACCATTGATGGTGGCATGAACCTGCTCAGCACCCGCCTCTACAGCACTTAAAGAATTAGCAACTGCCAGTCCAAAATCATCATGACAATGTACACTGAGTGGTACTTTCAAGTGCTTCTTAAGCTCTGATATTAAATAACGCATGGAATTGGGAATCATCACCCCCACAGTGTCTGGAACATTTATATAATCTACTTTAGCACTTTCTACTGCCTGATATATTTCTTTGAGGAATTCGAATTCGGTTCTGGTAGCGTCTTCTGCGGAAAATTCTGCAATTATACCATGATCCTTGATATGATCCACAGCTTCTACTGCCAGATTTAATATATCCTCTTTACTCATTTTTAATTTGTATTCCCTATGTAATGGGGATGTTCCTATAAAAGTGTGTATATAGTCCACATCACAGTCAACAGCGGCTTCTATATCATTTTTAAGTGTCCGGGCTAATCCACAAATCTGTGAATCTAAATCCAGTTTAAGAATTTCTTTTGCTGCTTTTTTTTCTCCCTCAGAAGAAGCTGGAAATCCTACTTCCATGGTGTCCACACCTAAATTATCCAGCCTTTTGGCTATCCTGATCTTTTCATCTACTGTCAGGGCCACTCCCGGAGTCTGCTCACCATCTCTTAATGTGGTATCAAAAATTCTTACAGATTCTGGTAGCTTCATTGCCCCTTTAACCTTCTCTATATACATTAAAACGCACCTAATTAAAGTTGGATATCTACTATTATTAGTTAATATATGTGTATATGTGGGGATAATATTAAGTACCTATACACAAACTGAGTAAATCACGCAGCCCAGTTGATATGCCCAGGATAAATATGGCTAATTTTAACATGTTCTTAATGGTATTATCCTCTATATATTTATCAATAACATAAAGAGCCAGTAATATTATGACTATTTTTAGTGGAAACATCACCAGGGCAGTGCCAGTTAATCCTATCAATGCATTGGGGAGTACGTGTTGTTCCATGTAGGGATAAAAATCAATAGCCACAAAAGTAGCACTAGCATCAAATATATGGGCTAATAAAACGCTTAAATTAAATTTATCCGCGATTAAACTCCATTTATTCCTTAAAATAATAAATATTGATGATACCAACACCCAAGCACCTAAAACCTGGAATAAGGCTAGCAGATTAATATTTGGTATTTTCAAGATATTGGGTATGCATATAATTACTCCCACAAATAGTATAAAATATCTATAATCAAAATTAGTTTTTCTTTCTAGGTAAACCGCTGCCAAGAGAGTTATGATAGTCATAAAACCCGTTATAAAGTATATTCCCGGGGTTATCAGTAAATAGGAGAGGGGATAAATTCCATTATCCACCAATGCTCGGGTGCTGGAACCGAAAAATATGAATGGAATTACGGGGAATATCAGGTCCTTAGGATCCTTTTTAATAATCCTGAACATCTTTATAATTAAAATTACAATTATACCAAGTGCTATACCGAAAACTACAGTGTTGAATATGTTATATCCTGGTCCAAAATATATTAGATATGTTCTGATGAATTCAGACACTTGATCGATAATCTGGATGTCCAGCAACATGAATCTCAATTAAAAGTTTTTATAATTTAAATATATCCCCTATTTTTTTAGGTATTTCATCATATCGGTAGGTAAATGATTTAAAAAAAATCTTCCTGATATTGATGATAACTACAGTCTATTGATGATTTTCTTTTTTATAACTTCCTTTACTATTAGTGGAATGGGAGTTCTATTCCCAAACACCTTAGTTTTTCCAGAAAGAATGGTCTTTATAACGCTGTCTGTCGTAAAATCAGCTTCAATTTCAGTTACACAACTACCTACAGCGTCCAGAAAGTGCGCATCACTAGAGCCGATTTGTGGAATTCCCCTTTTTAGAGCTAACTTTTTCGCTTGCCAGTTGGATAAACCAAGGATATACCGTGAATTAAGGGTTTCAATGGCATCTATATCCAGATCTTTCACATAATCACATAATCCTTCACGATAACGTACGAATGGATGTGGAACAACAGCTATTCCTCCCTGTGATCGGATTTCATCTATAGTTCGTTCTGGAGACATTCCCTTCACCAGTTCTTCATTAATGCCCAAGGCAACGATATGGCCTTTACTGGTAGTAACCTCCATAGCAGGCAGGACCAGGAGATCATCCATATTTTTTGCTTCCTTCATAGCTACTTCTGAGCCCTTAAAACTATTGTGATCAGCAATGGCAATAGCATCCAACCCTATCTTCCTGGATCGTTTAATAATCTCTGCAGGTGTTGGTGTTGCATCTCCCGAATATTTACTATGGATATGAGGGTCTATTATCATTTAATCAACATTTTAGGAACGATTAATAATACAATCACGTATTCCGCTTTTTAAAATTATTTATAAATTATGGACAGATCTCTTTATCTAATTCAAATGTTACCTTTTATATATTTAGTGGCCTTTATAAGTCCAGATGGGCCGGCCATCATAACATCCCCGGCAGGTACAGCATCATGAACCTTAAAATTGGTTTTTTTAAGAATTCTACGCTGCGGACCGGTAGCAACCAAACATTCAAAGTTTTCAATAGGCTCTGCAATCCAGGCCCCATGTCCCCTATCCTCATGGATCTGCTCATGGGTTAATGTACCTTTCACCAAGCCATCCACATAATCTGTAATCTTTTCTGGAGTTAATAATCCAGTATGATGCTCAAAAACCCCACATATTTTCCCTTCCTTAATGGAAGCGGCTAATGTATGGCCATTTCCTACATCTAAAGCTACGTATTTATTTAATTCTTTTACATATTCGTCGCATGTGGCTCCACAGATTGAGGCAAATTTAGAGTCCATCATAACTACATTATACCCTTTAAGAGTTCTTAACACCCCATTCATTCTGGTGAAATAATCCGGAACCTCATTATAATATGAAAATTCTTCAGGTGGGACTGGAACTTCCAATTTTTCCCTTATTTTGTTGAATCGGAAATTTCTATCACCCACACCCTCCATGTAGCCATGATCTTGAACTGCAATTGCTATATAATCGAATTCCAGATCCTGATGAAAAATAGAAAATACCTGTCTAAAAGCTTCCAGATCTACATCTTTCAGTTCAATTTCAGCTATTTCAGGATGTTTTTCCCGAGCTGGGATTATTTCTATTCCTAGAGATTTAACCCTGCTTATATCATCCCTTACTGTTCTGGCTGAGTTTTCAGTCATCAAAACCCTATATCCTTTTTTTAAATGGTTTTTTATCGCCTGGTTAATGGAACCTCCCCCCATGGTTTCACCACTTAGAAATAGATCATTTCGATGCTTTCGGATTTGACTGGCAAGAATACGGGTTGGTGAGGGTAAAACCATTTTTACAGAGTTTTCAACGGACTGTTCTGAATCAAACAGCATGATGTCTTGGGTTCCGGAACCGATGTCAATATTTAAAATCTTCATGTGTATCTATTGGTTTTAATAGCCTATTAAGCTAGAACATAATACCCTCTTAGGTGTTAAGTAAAAAAAGAATATAAAATAAGTGTCTGAATTAGGTTAAAACTGCAAGTAAACCGTATAATACTCTTACTAGCTTTTCAATGATTATGCTGATGATTTTACAACAAAATATCCAGAACCTAATGCACCAAAGTGTTGAGAGCTGTATTTTTGATAATTCCAGGTTTGCCATCCGTTACCAATATTAACCTCAACCCATCTGTGTAAGTAATATAAGCCACTGGTATTTGAACAACCTATGATCCGGACTGCTATACCAGCTGCGGATAACTTATTATACAACCAGTAACTGTCAGCCCAACAATCACCATATCCTACTTGTTCCATTACATTTGGATCGGATTGTCCTTGTATATCTGCAAATTTAGCCTCAGCATAACCAATAGCGTCCACTATAGATTGAACTGTTCCATCAGTAACTATGTTTACAGTGCTCAATGATTTTACTGTTACAGTGTTGGGTATTCGTGAATTGGTACCGTAGAATACCATGATCTTGGAGAAAGAGTAAACCAGATTCTGGAAATTCATAGTCCCCAGAGATGTGCTTATACTAGCAGGCGCCGTTCCTGTAGAGTTAATGGTGTTTTTAATTTGTTGAGACAGTGATATTATCTCTGATTTAGTCAAGGAACCAGAAGTAACAGACTCATCCGGGCTAGAAGGAGTATTAACATTCTTAAGTGTTACAGACCCTGTTGATCCTGCGTTTATCTGTAAAAGACTGTCTGTTAACAGTTGCAGGAACTGAGACATTGTAACTTGAGTATTAGAGATGGTTACATAATTAGGTAACCTATTATTGGTTTCTTGAAAAGTTTTAACATTAGAAGCAGTAGTGATGATCTGACTTAGGGTAAAGCTTGTATTTGAAGTTCCAGTTTGAGTTGAAGTCCCTGAAGTTCCAGTTTGAGTACTTGACCCACTATTATTACCGGTATTCACTTCTATATATGGTAAAAAATCGTTTATGGCTATTTTGTTTCCTGAGATGGTTACGTAGCTGGGTAATCGGTTGTTTGTTGCTTTGAATGTGTTAACTCGGGTAACAGCGTCTTGTATTTGTGCATTTGTGTATGTAACTCCATTTATCACTGTACCAGTAGTTCCGGTAGTGCCTGATGTTCCCGTTGTCCCTGATGTTCCTGTATTTCCGGTTCCTTCGTTAGTATTACTGTTAGTTGTTTCCATATATGGTAAGAAATCGTTTATAGATATTTTTTGTCCTGAAATGGTCACATAGTTTGGTAGTCTGTTATTTGTTTCTTGGAACGCGTTAATACGATTGTTAGCATCTTGAATCTGAGCTGCCGTATATGTATATCCATTGATTGTGGTTTGGCCAGTATCAGCTGCAAAAGAGAAACCTGACACCGCTATAAAAGAAATCAATAATGAACCTAATATAAATAATAAATTACGCTTAATTTTACCGCCTCCGTAATTGAAAATAATTCGATAATAATTATTATTTAAAAATATTCACATGTGCATGACATATAAAGGTTTTGATTTTTTTCTCAAAAATAAACACATATACGTCTCTTTTAACCATTTAAGACTCTTTGTGAGCTTTAATAATTATATTATTTCGGATACCCCTTCTCCATTAATATTTTTAGTAATTAATGCTGTTTTAAACCTTGCTTAAAAAAAATAACCAACTCAAACAGCTAAATACTTTAATGAATATCCTTTTAAGACTGAAAATAATAGGAATAAATGTTCAATCTAGAAATATAAGATTATTATATGTTTAATATGGTTTTATGGTTTTATTTAAAAAAATAGATTTAATTAGAACAATTTTCATGATTTATTATGCTTTCAATTATATTTTCTTAATTTAAATTTATATTAAATAAAGTCTACATCTTGATGTACATTTATGTACAACAAAGTTTAAATATCTACAATCATAGTATAATAATCAAGTTGAAATTATCAAAGGAAAAAATTTAAAAAAAAACATAAAGAGTGATTTCATGTACAAAATTACATTAAACGAAAAAGATACTCCCAAAAAATGGTATAACATAGCAGCTGATTTACCTGTCGAATTCCCCGAATACTCCCAGACCGATGAAGGAAAACAACTGGAAAATTTACCTAAAATATTCTCCAAAGGAGTTTTAGGTCAGGAACTATCAACAGATCGCTGGATTGAAATCCCTAAATTGGTGAGAAATGTCTATAAACAGATTGGAAGACCCAGTCCACTCTTTAGAGCAAAAGGTCTTGAAGCTCATCTGGACACTCCGGCCAAGATCTTCTATAAACGAGAAGACATGTCACCCACAGGCAGTCATAAATTAAACACCGCAATAGCACAGGCATATTATGCAAAAGAAGATGGAGCAGAAAGATTAACAACAGAAACAGGTGCTGGACAATGGGGAACTGCATTATCACTAGCCTGCAGCCTATTAGACATGGATTGTACAGTTTATATGGTAAAAATATCCTTCAAACAAAAACCCTACAGAAAAACCATCATGCACCTCTATAACGGTGAAATACTTCCATCACCAAGCGACCGCACCGAATTCGGTAAAAAAATCCTTAAAGAAGATCCACAACATCCTGGCTCTTTGGGAATAGCCATTTCAGAAGCAATAGAAGATGCTTTAAATGATGAAAAGGTTTATTATTCCTTGGGAAGTGTGTTAAACCATGTGATGTTACATCAAACCATCATAGGGCAAGAAATACAGATGCAAATGAATAAAATTGATGCAACACCTGATGTCATGATTGGCTGTGTAGGAGGAGGAAGTAATTTTGCCGGATCAACTTTCCCTTTCATAAAGGATAAATTAAGCGGCGACCTAGACTGTGAATTTATCGCAGTAGAACCTTCAAGCTGCCCCACACTAACAAAGGGAGAATATAAATACGACTTTGGCGATACGGCCGGTTTAACTCCGTTAATTAAGATGTACACCCTGGGACATGACTTCATACCGCCATCAGTACATGCAGGAGGATTAAGATACCATGGAATGTCACCATTAGTGGCTCTCCTTACACACGAGAAAATCATAGAACCACGCAGCGTATCTCAAACCTCTGTATTCGAAAGTAACAAACTCTTTGCCCAGACAGAAGGCGTTGTACCAGCACCAGAAACAGGACACGCTATTAAAGTGGGAATAGATGAAGCTATTAAATGTCGTAAGACCGGAGAGGAGAAGAACATTATTATTAACTTCTCAGGTCATGGTTTGCTGGATCTGCAAGGGTATGATGATTTCTTAGAAGGAAAAATAAAGGATTAATCCCCTAATTCTTTATTTTTTTTAATCCACCAAAAAATGTTTTAAATTTATAAAATAGTTGTTAAATTTATTTTTTTTAGTACCTTTTTTATAAATAATCTTATAGTAATACTTTTTATGAAAATAATAATTTACTTAAATAATACAAATTCCGTCAGAAATAATTCATTTTGTCAAAAAAAGGTTTGTACTCACTTTAAAAATTGGGCATACCTATAAATATGATGTAATCTAAAATTACAGTCAACTATATATTAGTGTTTTTACCCCTAATATCAGTTCAGATAGCTTATAAAAAGAAAATAATACGAAAAAAGAACCATAAATAGAAAAAAATAGAAGGTGATTTATTATGAGGCGGAATATAGCCTTACTATTAATTGGAGTAATAGTATTGGCCGGAGCAGCCGGGGTTTTAGCCATGACCAACCTGACGAAAACCAATAAAACCCTCAACTTAACTTCAACAACAAATAATACTGCTCAAAATAATGTAAATAATTCTGCTAATACTGCAAACAAACAACAAACCAGTTCTAGCTCAAGTAGTAGTAGTAGTAGTAGTAGCAGCAGCGATGATAATAACAATGGTAATAATGAAAAGACAAAAGTTACATGTCCAACCTGCGGGGGAGATAGAGTTGTCTGGGATCCAGACGTAGGTGGAACTGTTCCATGTCCAACCTGTGGAGGAACAGGATATATATATGTATAATAAGTAAATTGGTGATTATCAAATGATTAGAAAGAAAATCTTACCGCTGCTAATGGCTTTGCTTATGTTTCTAAGCATGGGTGCAGCAGCAGCAGCTAATACAACTTTTACAGCATCCTCTATAAGTGATTCAGCAGGGGATGTTAAAAATTCCGTTGAAACAAACAAAACAATTCCCACATCTGTTACTGTAAATGATCAAAATGTTACTCCATCTCAATTCCTGTACTTATTAGCTCAAGGACTACAAAATGTTAATAAAAGCAGTGCAAATCCAGCAGATGTTACTTTAAAAAGTGTTACAGCTGCGCCGAGCCCTAGCGAATCAGTGAAAAGCGGTACTTTAACAAAAACAGAATATCTGTCCATTGCAAACAAAATTACAACTTATATAAGCACTTATGGAAGATTACCAAACTATGTAACCACATCTTTAGGAACAATGCGCTACGAAAACCTTATTTACACCCTATCTAAAGTATTGAACTACTACGATACCAATAATAGTTTACCCAGCTCAGTTTCAGTTAAATCATGGAGTTCAATCACTAGTGGTTCATCAACCAATACAACTAACAACACTACTACCACAAATACAACGGTTACTATGTCTCAAGTGGGTACTGCTGCCGGTACAGTAAAGAGTTACTATGAAACCAACAAAAAACTAC
>JAJFTX010000055.1 GCA_021372715.1 Methanobacterium sp.
TTCGAACCCATGGCCGCCCGGTTATGAGCCGGGCGCTCTACCTGGCTAAGCTATGGGCCCATAAACGCCGCCGACAGGGCTCGAACCTGTGACCAATCGGTTAACAGCCGAACGCTCTACCTACTGAGCTACGGCGGCAAAATGCCAAGCAAAGCCTGTAAACCGTGCAAACTACTATCAGGGCTTACAAGATTTTAAAACATAGGACATCAAGATGTATTTTTAAGGTTGATGTTTATCTTATTTAAAGATTTTGCTCTAAAAAATAGGATAAAGAAAACATCCTATTTTTTAAGCTAATTTTTATGGTTGTAAATATATAAATTCTATTAATAAAATTAATTTGAATTAGATGATCTACTTTTTATGCAATGTTTTTAGATATCTTTTAAATCCATATAATGAGAAGGAATAATGAATCTTATAGAAAAAATAAATGATCATGAAACTTTGGATATCTTGAATAAATCCAACAACATCACATTAAAAGAGCATGGGAATTTAGTTACTCTAGAAAGGGCAATATTCCTATCATGGTGGTGTGATAAGGGGGATTGTGCTTTCTGTTATATGTCAGCTCAAAAACCCAGAATTAAGGAACCGAGCAAAGCCCGAAGAAATATTAATTCTATTCTAGCCGAGGCAGAACTGGTGCGCAGGATGGGTTGGAATGTGGAGTTTCTCTCAGGGGGTTACGGTTCTTACTCACTGGATGAAATTAAGAAAATATCGGGTAGGATTTATGATATTACTGGAAAACCGGTTTGGCTGAATGTGGGGGTAATTAAGGATTTAGAAATTTTTGGAGAAGAAATAGCTGGTGTTACTGGGGCTGTGGAAACTGCAAATCATGAACTGCATGATAAAATATGTCCCAGCAAGCCCCTTAGTGATATATCTGAAATGCTAGATTTAACAGGAGATTTGGGATTTAAAAAAGCCATAACCATAATTTTAGGTTTGGGAGAAACTCCTGAAGACCTTAAATATTTATTTGATCTTATTGGTGACTTGGGGATTGATCGGGTGATATTTTATTCACTAAACCCCCATGAAGACACTCCATATGAAAAGACCCCTCAACCAGCTTCCCTTTACTATGCGGGAATGGTTGCAGCCACCAGGATTAAATTCCCTAAATTGGAGATAATCACAGGGACCTGGATAGATAATCTAGCCAATATAGGGCCTCTACTCTTAGCAGGCGCAAATGGGTTGACTAAATTTCCACTATTTAAAATGTTTGGAACAAATAATGGTAGAAGAGTTGAGGAAGAAGTTAAATGGGCTGGAAGAAAACTTGAAGGTACTTTTACAGATTTAAATTATTTATATGAAGTAGAAAATCCTTACCCGGAACTTGAACCATTTATAAAATGATATATTGATAAGTGTTTAAGAAATAAATAAAATAACCATTAAAAAAAATACCTATATTTTATATAGTTGAATGCAGGGGTTCCCGAGCGGTCAAAGGGGATAGGTTCAGGGCCTATTGGCGTAGGCCTTCGAGGGTTCGAGTCCCTTCCCCTGCACTCCATCATTTTATAATAATAACATCATGAATCATAATTATAAGGAGGAATAATCATTAACATGAAATGCGGGTTGGAAATTCATGTCCAACTGGAAACAGATTCTAAACTATTTTGTGACTGCCGTACCAACTACCAGGATGCATCGCCAAACAATAATATATGTTTCGTTTGTTTGAATCAACCTGGTGCTAAGCCATATCCACCAAACCAGAAGGCTCTGGACGGAGCCATTAAGATAGCTTTGATGTTAGCTTGTAAGATTAGTCCAGATGTTACATTTTTCCAGAGGAAACATTATGATTATCCTGATTTGTCTTCAGGATACCAGAGAACTTCTATTCCTATAGGATATGAAGGAGACCTGAATGGAGTGCGTATTAGAGAAGTACACTTGGAAGAGGATCCTGGTCAATATAAGCCAGACCTGGGTTTGGTTGATTTCAATCGATCTGGAATACCCCTTATAGAAATTGTAACAGAACCAGATATGACTTCCCCTGAGGAAGCGCGTAAATTCCTCAGAGAGCTCATTAGAGTTCTGGAGTATAGTGGTAGCGCTCGGGGAGAAGGTACTATGAGGGCTGATGTGAATATATCCCTTGAAGGGGGAAAAAGGGCTGAAATAAAGAATATAAATTCTATTAAAGGAGCATATAAGGCTTTACAGTTTGAAATGGTGAGACAGAAAAATCTCTTAAAAAGAGGAATAGAGATTAAACAGGAAACCAGAGCTTTCCTGGAATCTCAGATGATCACTGTACCCATGAGACTTAAAGAGGAGGCAGAAGATTACAGATATATCCCAGATCCTGATTTACCACCAATGCTGGCTGAAGAAGAAAGAATAGAATTTATCAGAGAAAAAATGCCCGAACCAGCCCATATTAAGTCCGAAAGATTTGTGAAGCAGTATAATATTAAAAAAGATGATGCTCAGGTATTAACATCTGAATTAGAGTTAGCTAATGCCTTTGAAGAAGTGGCTAAAGAAGTTGATCCTGGATTAGCAGCCCTTTGGATGAGGGATGAACTGAAGAGAATACTTTATTACAACAAGATCAACTTCCATGAGAGTGGAATAACACCAGCTCAAATAGTGGAATTACTGATAATGTTGCAGGATAAAAAGATCACCACTAAAGCTGGTCAGAGAATCATCGAGAAATTACCACAAAGTACAAAAACACCTACCCAAATAGCTGAAGAGATGGGGTTATTTGGAGTGGTAGAAGAAGATGTGGTAATTCAGGCTGTAAAAAAAAGTATTGAAGAACATCCGGAAGCGGTTTCTGATTATTATCAGGGTAAAAAACAGGCTTTAAACTTCTTAATGGGACAGGTAATGAGAATTACCCGGGGAAAAGCAGATCCTGGTGAAACTTGTAAATTATTAGAAAAAGAACTGGAAAAGTAGCTTGATAAATAATCCTGGAAAATTAGGAGTAAAAAAATTTTTTAACCATCCCATCAAATTATTATTAAGAGTTGATTATAATTTAGAAGCAATCAACTTTTTTTAATTCAATGGACTAAATTCTAAATTGATTAATTCAAATTATTTAAATAAAATAAATAATTCATTATAGGAGATAGTTTAGTTTGACCAGTTCAGCCCTCGTTAAAGATTATATGACCAAAAAAGTTATTACAGTTACACCAGAAACTCCCAACGCAGAAGTTATAGAATTAATGAAAGTCACTGGCCACGATGGTTTCCCAGTTAAAACTAATGGAGAAGTTATTGGGATGGTGACAGCTTTTGACTTGCTTTTAAAACCATGGGTGGATTTAGTAGAAGGAATCATGACCAAGGATGTGGTGGTGGCCGAAAAAGAAATGTCCATTAACGATGCTGCTAGAGTGATGTTCAGAATGGGCATATCCCGTATGCCTGTGATGGATAAAGAAGGTAAACTAGTAGGTATAATTACTAATACTGATATTGTAAGATCCCATATAGAAAGATCAACACCTACCAAGGTTAATTACTTTAAAAAGACATTAGAACAGCTATATGGAATTAAAACACGACTGGTAAGGATGAAAGTACCCATAAATAATCTTAGACCAACTCAGAACAGAATCTACGCTGATGAACTTCAGGGTAGAACTTATGAGCTTACAAGAGGACTGGCAGAGCCTACCATCGTAGTTAAAGTAAATGACAGATTTGTGCTGGTTGATGGACATCATCGAACAGTAGCTGCTCTTAAACTAGGTTATGATGAGATAGATTCTTATGTCATTGAGATCGATGATGATATAAAATTAGGAATTGAGAAAACTGCCGATAAAGAAGGAATTTTTACATACAAGGATATTGAAGTAATAGATGATGCTCAACATCCTCTAATAGCCCTAACTGGTACTTTAAGAAAGAAGGACAAAAAAAATGAAAGATAAGATAATAAGGGAAGTATATCAAATACTAGAGGAAAGGCGTGAACATCCAACGGAATCCTACACTTCTCGTTTGATGATGGATGATAATGAGAAGAAGGCAGAGGATAAAATACTGGAAAAAATCGGTGAAGAAGCTGCTGAAGTTATAATAGCATCCAAGAATAATGAACATTTGGTATATGAAGCAACAGATCTCATTTTCCATACATTGGTACTGCTTACATACAAAGGAGTTAAATTAGAAGAAATTTTCAATGAATTCGAGAGAAGAAGACGTGATTAAAAAATAATTTGATCAAACGTTTACTAAGTCTATTTTTTTAGGAAATAATTTTAATGGTAGATAAAAAAATAATTTCTATAAGTTTTCCCTAAAACGTGTTTTTATTTCTTCAGGCTCCATATCAATCACTGGAACATCTGCATTTCCTGGTTCAACCTTCACATGTACAAAAACAGGTCCCTTAGTATTTAATACTTCACTAAAATCGATATTATCCTTAAATGAAAAGATTTTTTTAAATCCCACGGCTTCTGCTACTCTGGAAAGGTCCACATTACTGGCATAGGTGCATTGAGAACCGGTGGAACCGTAACACTCGTTATCTAAAACTACCAGAATAAAATTTTCAGGACTCTGGCTGAAGATGGTAACTAAGCTACCCAAATTCATTAAAAGAGATCCATCCCCATCAAAAACAACTACTTTACGTTTTTGGGCTAAAGCCAATCCTAAACCAATGGAAGAAGCCATACCCATTGAACCGAGCATATAAAAATGAGCTGAGGAATCTCTTACCGCATATAATTCACGGGAAGGAAAACCTATGTTACAGATCACCAGTTCATCCTCCAATTGCGTACTGATTATTTCTATGGCTTTAATTCTTTCCATTAATACACCTTTTATTTACTGAATATCGATATCAAATACTCCTTTTATAGGATATCAAATATTAGAATTCCCAGAATTTAACCTCAAATAACATAGCCAGCGGTGAACCTGCCATCTCTGCCATTAACCAGGCTTCGGGTATAAGTTTAAAGGCTTCATCAGGAGTTTTAGGAAGAAAATAAGCTATTTCCAGTGCATCCAGTACTCCGGGAGTTGCTTCTCCCATTGGTATCTGTGCACTCATAAATTCTCCTTCAGTTCCCCTGTGACTCATTATCATAAGAATAGGTAGCTGGTAGAGTTTATAAAGCGAAGCTAAAACGTTAACCGAGTTTCCTAACCCTGAATTCTGCATTAATATCGCTGTTTTTTTCCCACCCAGGTAAGCTCCGGCACTGATACCAAATCCTTCTTCTTCCCTGGTAACAGGTACATGGATTATATCTGGATCATCTTCAACCATTTCAAGGATCTTATCCAGATTAACACAGGGTAGACTAACCACAAAATCTATGCCTGCTTTTTTCAGGCCCTTAAAAACGGCTTGGCTGCTGTCCATTCTAACACTTTTTTAAAAGATTATTAACAATATTATTAATATCGGCAATTAATAAATTGTTGGATGTGATTAAGGGGAGATGGATTATAGTTCATTAAATTGTTTATAATTTAATATTAATTAAATAACAAAATTAAGACAACATACAACATCTTAATAGGTATAAGAGTTCTATGCATAAAAAAACAATTATAGGCAGACTTAAAGTTCTTTCCAGACCTACAGGCAAACCTCAATGGGCACAAGCGGCGCGGGCCATAGTCTTAATGTTATTAGCCGGATGGATTGCTAAATTCCTGGGTATGGATAACGGAATCGGTGCCGTCATGTTCACTACTCTTATTGCAACAATAATGATGGATATTTCCCTTCCTCTTAGAAAAGTTATTCCACTGGCGACGATTGGTTTTTTAATGGCTATTTTGGCTTTTACCAGTGCATCGCTGGGACTAAATAATGTACCAATTTTTATCTTCTTCACGGTGATCTGGTCTTTCTTTGCCCTTTCCACCTATATTTTCGGAGAGTCTGTGGGATTTTTCGGATTTCTTATATTTTCGATGTATTTTGTAGCGGTTATAATGGTTAACAACAAATCAACCACACCGGAATGGGCTATTTACACTGTTTTGGCATTTTTAGTTGCTTCATTACTTCTTATTCCACGTATATGGAATAGGAAGCAGGAAATTCGTAAAATGGTAGCGGTGGGTTTCATTCCTCAAAGTTCATTGAAGACTGTACTGGCCACTAGGCAGGCATTATCAGGAATAACTCTCCAACCAGTCTATTATGAGCTTTTTAGATTGGGATCATATATAACTGGGTATAGAGGTTATGGTAAATTACTCTTAAACAGGATTTCTGCAGAATATCAGGATAAATTCAAAGAATACCTCCAAGTTTCTGATGAAACCAGTCTACAGATAGCAGAAAGTATAATAAAAGGAGAAAAACAGGTTAACCTCGATAATTTGGATGAACAGTTATCTGGAATAAACCAGGGAGTCCCGGAATCTAAAGATGAGAATCTTAATGCATTTATAGATTTTGCGTACAACATAGCAAATATTCTTAAAAAATCTGCAGAATTTTTAACCGATAAAATAAACGGGGATAAATTAAAAATATCCGCATCACAAACATCGCTAAGGGAAGTTCTTAAGGCTAATTTCAACCTTAATAACATGTACATACGTCATGCCTTACGATTCACATTGGCCATGACGATTGGTTTACTTCTGGTTCATCTAACCCATGATCGGGATGCCATCTGGGTAACTATGGGAATTTTGATAATCATCAAACCAGATATCACCAGTACGATTAACAACATGATATTGAGGTTATTCTTCAATTTACTGGCCATTATCCTGGCGATTATATTGGGATTCATCTTCCCCCATCAAATACTTCTTTGGTTGGCCTTCATTATGCTATTCTTCTTCAGAGCATTTTTCCCCACTTATATGGGGCTTTCAGTTATGGCTCTAACCATATTCGTAGTTTTCATCTGGCCCACTGGAACAGTTTTTGAAAATGCTATAGCCCGAATTATTGATATCACATTAGGAGCTATAATTGCTTTCATCTGTGCATATGCTATTTTACCCAGCCGCGTATCTGTAGATCTACCGGGTCAGGTAGCGAAAACCATCAAAGCCAATCAGGAATATATGAATAAAGTGTTAATAAACCCAGAACAGTATAACCATGAAAAAGCAGTTCAAGGTCTCAATAAATATTTATTAGAGGAAAATAATTTGCAAGCATCTATCAAAAAATTACAGGATTTCTTCACTGATATAAGTGAGGATATACTTATTTATCAAGATTTAGCCGCTGCAAATCATAAATTATCCGCTGATATATCTGCACTGGCCACTTTACTGGAGAAAGAAACTATAACAGATTTTTCCCTTAATAATCAGGCTTTTAATGAAGCACTGGAAAAACTGGAAGAGATAATAGAAAAAGGCAGTTCACCAGTATTAAAGTCATTAAATACTTCATCACAGGTTTTTAGGGATAAATCATATATCATGAAAAATTTAGGACAGTATTTAGACTGGATAGTTTCCGATATAGATTTACTTCAGGAAATAGTAAATACAGCAGCTGAAAAAAATATTTTTAAAAAATACAGAGATTTAAGTTGAACTTCAAATAAGAAAAAATAAAAAAGAATATTAAGTAATAATATCCTCTAAACGATCTTCTTTTATTCCATTTTTAATTTCTAAGGACATTCTACGGCCCATACTCAGTGGTTCTCCATGATATAGGTAACTGTAAGCTGAACCGTTCATGAAAGTGTTTGTTCCACCATCTGACCGGGCGCTCATCTCAAAGACCACTACTTCCAGGTCATCGTTGACCAGGGTCTGCATACAGAATGGACCATTAAATCCTGGTGGTACCAATCCTTTGGCCCCTTCAGTTATTTTATCTCCAATATCAAATACTTGTGTAAGTAGTGATTCTCTCATAACAACTGGGTGGTTACCGGTTATGACATAGGATGGATCTACACCTAAATCGAGCTGATCTTTAGCGGTTACTCTGGTTAAACCATCTATTGTGGATTCATATCTGCTATCAATTCCTAGAAGTTCCACTTCATCTTTTAATCCTGAGAAGAAGTAATGAATGCAGTAATTACATCCTAATACGTATTCTTCAATATGGGCTTCTTTTATATCTTCTTCTTCAATCCATTTTCTTTCCTGCATGGCTTCAATTTTCTGTTCAAATTCTTCAGTGGATGTGGCGACGAAGTAACCTCTTCCGCCCCTGGCTCCGGGAAATTTAACCATAACGGTACCATCGATTTTGGAAGGGTCTGTTATTTTTTTAGGAATTCTAATACCGGATTCAGTCATCATCTTCCTTTCCAGATCCCTTTCAGCCTCCCATCGTAAAATATCTCTGTTTCCGAACATAGGAACGTTAAAAATGGTTTCAATATTATCTAGCCCGGCATAGGCAACGAAAGATCCATGGGGAAATACGATACTGTTTAAGTCCCTTAATTGATCCTGAACATTGTCATTTACAATATCACTAAATTTATCGACCATAATGAACTCATCACAAACTCCGAATCTTTTATAAGGAATTTCTCTTCCTTTTTCACATACTACTGCAGTTTTAAATCCTTCTGCCTTAGCTCCTTGAAACATATGTAAGGATGAATGACTTCCTAAGGTTGCTATGGTTATATCCTCTTTGTCGTATCCATCCAGAATGTCAACAATTTCCTGTCTGTTTATCTTACTCATTTTATGAATTCCTCCCAAGTGATTCTATGATTGTTCCTTAGATTAAAATGCCCATTTCTAATAGTTATTTTTTTCGTCTTGATCCCCTGTGTATGTTGTAGGTTTAGTGTTTTAAATCACTAATATTTAATTTTCAGTATTATAACAACATATTGAATCTTATAAAGTTAAATAAAAAGTTTATTGTAAATTATTCATCTTCAGAATAAAGGATTATGAAAATAAATTAGATAAGAAAATGATTCATAGATAAAATAGTAATTGTTGGGTTATAGAAAGTTTTGAATTTAAAAATTAATTTTCTTATTGGAAAAATTCATCTAAATCGAAGGATAATTCCTTTGATATTTCATTAAGTTGTTCTAGAAGTGTTTCATCCATATCTAACCCTTCTTTCATATGGTATTTCACGTTACGCACTTCCATATCACCTGGTATGAAGACATTCCCCGAACTTTTGATCTCCTTTACAAAGCCGTCTACTTCATCTTTGAACTGTTCAATTTCCGCGTATGTTAAAGGATCTATGGCTATAAAGAGGTCTCCTTTGGTACATATTTCTGCAGGATTAGCTGTTCCGGTCACTGCTTTACCATATGCAGCCCTTACAAGGGGTCCGGCTAGTATTTCAATCATGAAGGCCAGTGCGTAACCTTTATGGGCTCCAAATGGTAGAATTGATCCTTTGAGTGCTTCTTGAGGGTCTATGGTAGGGTTCCCCTCTGCATCAAGGGCAACGTTTCCGGGTATCTTCTCTCCCTTGCGCATGGCTTCTAGTAGTTTACCTCGAGCAGTGGCTGATGTGGCCATATCTACAGATACATAATTTTTATTAGAAGGAATGCCGATGGCTATGGGGTTGGTGCCTATTATGGGTTCTTTTCCACCAATAGGTGCGACGGCTGGTTCGGTGTTGGCGATAACTAATCCAATCATATCCTGCATTATAGCCATATCTGAGTAGTAACCAGCCACTCCGAAATGGTTGGAGTCATGTACTCCTACCATTCCAACACCGGTTTCTTTAGCTTTCTCCATGGCTATTTCCATAGCATAATAAGCTACCACATGGCCAAATCTATGATTACCGTTTAAAAGTGCGGTGGATATGGTTTCTTTTTCGATTTCTATATCTGTATCTGTTTTTATATTACCATTATTTAGGCTTTTAACATATTGTGGAAACCTACCCAGTCCATGGGATGAAAAACCCTTCAAATCAGCGTCTAATGTGACATCAGCTATGATTTCAGCGTCTTCTAATGATACATCCATTCTAGTAAGAATTTCAATGATTAAGGATCTTTCCTTTTGAATTGTTATTTTCATTTTAAATGCCCCTAATACTTAGATATTAATTTTAATATATTTATTTTTTTAATTGTAATCAATATTCATGTTAAAGTTCCATTAATGAATCATCTATACCTTTAATCATGACTTTTCCAGGAATATCAAAGCGAACCTTTCCTATGGTGTAAGCTTGATTATATCTCTTGATGATATTTAATGTAGCTCTACTATCTTTTTGTGGAACAATCACCACCATACCTATACCCATATTAAATACTTGATACATTTCCCCTAGAGGTACGCCTAAAGAATGCATAGATTGGAATATGGAATGAGGTTGTGGTAAGTGATCGATAGAAAACCCAGCATCCTTATTCAATCTTTTAAGATTGTTAAAACCCCCACCAGTTATATGGGCAAGGCCATGAACGTTAATATCACTGTTTATAATATCCATCACTGGTTTAACATATATCCTGGTTGGTTTCAGCAATGCATCGCCAACGGTGGTTTCGGGAAATCCTGGTAGGGGATCATCCACTGTTAAACATGCTTCCTGGAAGAAAACCTTTCGGGCAAGACTTAAACCATTACTATGTATTCCACTGGATGATATTCCGATTAAAACATCCCCCTCACTGATTTCAGTGCCCGTGATTATATTATTCTCATTGACTACTCCTATTCCGGTGCCTGCCAGATCGAAGTTATTTACAATTTCTGGTAGTGAAGCAGTTTCACCACCAATCATGGCTATTTTGGCTTGTTTTGCTCCTTCTGCCAGTCCTTCTCCTATTTGGGCAGCAATCTGGGGATTTGGTTTTTCAACAGCCAGATAATCAACCATGGCCAGGGGTTCAGCACCTACACAAAGGATATCGTTAACCACCATGGCTACGCAGTCAATTCCCACGGTGTCGTATTTGTTCATGAGTTCTGCTACTAAAATTTTGCTTCCCACTCCATCAGTGCTCATAGCTATAGCTTTATCTTCTAAACGTATCAGAGCTGCGAAATGGCCTGATTCTGTTATTACATCTCTATATTCAAGAGTTTTTTTAAGATTGGAGATTAAAGCTGATATTGTAACTTCTTCTAAGTTAATATCTACCCCTGATTCTTTATAGGTCGTCATTAAATCACCGAAATATTAATTGGATCCTATTATTGCATTGTAATATTAGGTTAATTGATTAGAAAAAAATGCACTTAATATAGCTTTATATTTAACCTTAATAAATCTTGCCGGTTTAAAAAAAGAATAGAGTGAATGATCATTATTTTTTTAAAAATAAATTAAAATAAAAATTAAAAAGGCTTGGAAATATCAAAAGAATTTCACTGGATTCTAACGGTTTCCAAGTTCATAGGTGTTTTTGTTTCAATTTTAAACTGACGATAAAGACTGGAAGCTAGATCCAGAGTTTTATAATTATCTCCATGACAGATAAGAATCTTCTCTGGCTTAGGTGACATACGTCTAACATAGTCTACCAGTTGCTTACGGTCCGAGTGTCCACTGAATCCTTCGATGGTTTTTATCTCCATTTTAACATTGTAAACGTTTGTTTTACCCTCTTCTTTAAGGGGTATTTCTTTCCATCCTTTCTGTAATCTTCGTCCCAGTGATCCTTCTGCCTGATATCCTACAAAGACCAGAGAATTCCTTTTATCTCCACATAACCATTTGAAGTATTCCACAGAGTTTCCTCCAGTGAGCATTCCAGATGTGGAGAGAATTATGGATGGTTCTCCTTCTACGATGTCTCTTCTTTCTTCTATTCCATTTACTTTATGGAATACATCGGAGATGAATGGGTTCCGGCCCATGTGGAAGATCTGATCTCGCAGATCTTTACTGAGGTACTCTGGGCGAGCAGTATGGATGGCGGTAGCTTCCCATATCATACCATCGATATATATTGGCACTTCGTTTATGATTCCATGCCTTATGTACTCATCCAGAACTATCATTAGTTCCTGGGCTCTTCCCACAGCAAAAACAGGGATCATGATCTTTCCACCACGTTCCAATGTGCGATAAATGGTTTTGATCAATTCTTTTTCTGCTTCATTACGGGACGGTTGTACATCATCATGTCCACCATAGGTGCTTTCCATAACCAGAGATTCTATCCGGGGGAATTTGGTTACTGCAGGTTCTAAAAGTCTGCTTCTTTCATATTTGAAATCACCAGTGTAGACGAAGTTATGCTGACCATCTCCAATATGCATGTGAGTTATGGCTGAACCCAATATATGCCCAGCGTTATGTAGGGTTAACCTTATATCTGGTGCGATATCAGTTACTTCACCATAATCAAGTGTGATAGTATGTTTAATGCTCTTTTTAACATGTTTAATATTGAATGGTAGTGGATTATCTTCCCTGTGAGCTATATCTATATGGTCTAGTTGTAGTAAGGTCATCAGATCCCTGGTGGGGGTGGTACAATAGGTAGGACCTTCATAACCGTAATGATAGAGGTAAGGTAGGAAACCAGAGTGATCCAAGTGGGCATGTGATATTATAACAGCATCTAAATCATCTAAACGAAATTCAGGTACATTTAGATAGGGATATGAACTTTTATCATCAGTACCAGCTACATTCACACCGCAATCTAGTAAGACCTTACTGTTGGAAGTCTGTAAAAATAGAGAAGACCTTCCTACCTCTCTGAAACCACCTAAAGAGGTTAAACGAGTCCATTCATTTTCTTGCGTGCTTTCACGATGAATTCGATTGCCTAAATCTTGTAATATTTTTTTACGTTCTTTACTGTTCTTCCTTAAAGTTCTTCTAATTCTCTGTATAATTTCAGAGGCAATTGGGGGAGTTCTAAGGATTTTAGGGGCCCAACCGATCTTTTTAACGATCTCTCGGGATGTTGTACCATATTTACCTATGACCAGTCCTGGTTTTCGAGCTTCTATGATGACCTCACAGGTTACCTCATCAAAGGAGATGTTGGTTATTTTGGCTTCATCAGGCACTATGTCATGAATTTTGCGTATAGCCTTTTCTGGTTCCATGAGCACTGAACGATCTGAACGAATGATTATCCGCTTTCTGATATCTTTAGCCAGGTCTCTAATGAGATCACCATTTTCGGTTATGATCTCGGGGTTTTTAGTATATATAACCACTTCGGGACCTTCAAATTCTACTTTGGCCACTTGTACTCTATTGGGTAATCTTTGTACTATTATATTTTTAATTTCTTGAATATCTGAACCCATTCCATCACATCTTAAAAAATAGAAGTAAAAATAGCTGAGTTATTTTCTCAACTGTAAAATAAAATTTTTAGATAAAATAACTATTAGAAATTCCTAGCCAAGTTCTTTTATTTTTTGTTCAATCTCTTCTAATGAGAATTTCACAAAACCTTCATCCTGAGTAATGGTAGCTAATCGGATACCATTACCAGAGAAAGCATCTCTTTCCATGGCGGCTTTAATACCTCTTATAGCTAAATCTATCCCTTCATCTACGTACATATCTTTACTATAACGATCTTCCAGTACACCGTAGCATACCATTGAACCTGAACCGGTGGAGATCATCATATCTTTAATAACGCCCCCTGCTGGGTCTAAAGAATATAAGGATGGTCCTTTACTATCAACTCCTCCCAGTAAGGTTTGAACGTAAAGTGGTGCTGAGCGTAAGATGTTAGAAGTTAATGTAGCCAGGGCTTCTACACTTATTTCTTCGCTGTTTCTTAGTCTGTAAAGAGCTGATTCAGCGGTTATGTATTTCATCAGTGTTTGGGCGTGTGAAACAGACCCGGCAATGGTTGCCCCAATGTGTTCATCGATCCTGAAGATCTTATCCGCCACTTTATGGGCTATAAGGTTACCCATGGTAGCTCTTCTTTCTGTTGCAAAAACTATACCGTCTTTACAAGTTAAACCAAGGGTGGTAGTGCCTTTTAATTGATCTTTATCATTCATTAATACACCTCATAAAAAAACAACACATAAAAAATAGTTTTACAAATATTTACTATTTTTTAATTTTCAATTCATATTATATAAACATTTTCTATGATAAATTTTAGAAGTAATTAAAGTTTAAAACTTCCATTAGCCGTATTTTGACTTAAGATACTTATAAAGGTTTCTTTGTTAAATTTTTTTCAACTCGATGGATATTTTATTTTAACATTTTTAATTGTATATATCAAAAATTGAAAATAATAACTCATAAAATTCAATTTGATTCATTAAAATTACTTTCAGGTAGTTTTATAATCTAATTATCTTTTTTTCTCTTAGAAAAAAGACTTTTGACGTCTTTAAGGGTTAGATTAGATTTTATATCCTGATTAACCATGGCGCAGGGTGCTAAAGCACAGCAACCAAGACAACCCACAGACTCTAAAGAATATTCCATATCAAAGGTTATTTCACCTTCTTTAATTCCTAAATGCCGTTCTATTCCTTCAATTATCTGATTAGCTCCACTTACATGGCAAGCGGTTCCTTTACAAACCAGAATATGCTTCCGACCCGTCGGCTTGAAACGGAATTGAGAATAAAAAGTGGCCACACCATAAACTTCACTGGGGGATATCCCGGTAAACTGGGAAACTTTTTTCATCATCTCTTCAGGTAAATATCCATATTTAGATTGGATATCCTGGAGAATTGGTATCAAATCGGATTTTTCACCTTTGTATGTTAATATGATGTCTTCGAAATCCTTTTTCATTCAAATTTACTCCCTGTGGGTTATTTCATATTAAATTGAAATCCTGAACTTAGTACATCTTCATTATTTTTACATTAATATTAATTCCAGTAAAAATGGACTTAAAAAATATTATTATTTAATAAACAATTACTTTTTTTGTTAAGATTTTTGTTGTAATATCTTTATCTATAATTTACACTCATAATATTATTTATATGAGAGGTAAAGTAATTGGGGATATTCTAGTCCTTAAAAAGGAAGTAAAAGATCCTGAGACTCTTCTGGAGATACCTGGCGTTAATAGGGTGGTTAAACTAGGAAGGATACGAGGTAAGACACGGCAGCCAGAGGTGACGGTGCTGGTTGGTGAAGGGACTGAAACAATTCATAAAGAGAATCATTGTCTGTTCAAGCTGGACGTTTCTAAGATCATGTGGTCTAAAGGCAACACAACCGAAAGAAAGAGAATTGCGGAGTTAGTAGAGGAAAGGGAAATTGTGGTTGATCTTTTCGCCGGAATTGGTTATTTCTCCATACCCATGGCAGTTCACTCTCAAGCAGAGAAAATATATTCTCTGGAGATAAATCCAACCGCATTTAACTATTTATGTCAAAATATCACTCTTAATCAGGTTGATAATGTTATAGAACCCATAATGGGGGATTGTAGAGATTCAGCACCATATGGGGTGGCTGATAGGGTACTGATGGGTTATATCGGCAACACTCACCACTATCTGGACGTGGCACTTAACACACTTAAAGAAGAGGGGGGAGTGATTCATTATCATGAATCAGTACCAGATAAATTTAAGTTCACCCGGCCGGTGGATAGAATTAAAGAAGCAGCTGGGGATCGTGAAGTGAAGATAATGAATAAGAAAATAATCAAAAAATATTCACCAGGTGTCTATCATGTGGTAGTCGACGCCTGGATAAAGTAGAACATAGAATATTAAAAAAATGATATCATATAGGCACTTTAATCCTGTTAAGCGATTATAAAATTCAGATATTAAACTGAGATAGATTATCTCCAGATTAATAAATAGGTATAATAGGTGGGTTTTTTATGACAGCGTTGGTTTATTCAGAAGAATATAAAAACCATGAGACAGGAAATCATGTGGAGAATGAAAGAAGAGTGCAGGTAATCATGGAAACAGTAAAGGAGATGAATTTACTGGATTCTAAGGATATATTTGAACCAGAAATTGCGGGGGAACAGGATTTATTGAGAGTTCATTCTTCCCAGCATGTAGAATATATTAAAGCTTTCTGTCAGGAGGGAGGGGGTAATCTGGACTTTGACACTGTCGCATCACTTCATTCCTATGAAGCTGCAAGATTATCAGCAGGTGGAGCTTTAAAAGCGGCTGAACTGGTTCTAGATGGGTATGATAATGCTTATTCAATCGGAAGACCCCCTGGACATCATGCTACCAGATATAAAGCTATGGGATTTTGTATTTTCAATAATCTGGCGGTGACCATTGAATATTTGAGGAAAGTAAGAAAAATTAAGAAATTTATGATATTAGATTTTGATGTACATTATG
>JAJFTX010000061.1 GCA_021372715.1 Methanobacterium sp.
TTTGGAAAAAAATGGTAACAAAGTGCTAATTAAAGAGGGTGATGGAACCATTAAAGCACAGGTATTGGGATGTAACTTCTCAGCTATAGAAGACCTTCCGGTAGATGCGTTCTTATTTTTAGGAAGTGGAAATTTCCATCCTCTTGGTATTAAGCTTTCCACAGACAAGCCGGTTATAATAGCAGATCCTTATCGTAATGAGGCAAGGAGCATAGATAAATTTGCTGATCGTATATTGAGGATAAGGTTTGCCAAGATAACCCGGGCCAGGGAAGCAAAACGATTTGGCATCGTAGTATCTTCTAAAAAAGGTCAGCAACGAATGGAACTGGCTATTAATTTAAAAAAATTGATTCAAAAAATGGGAAAAGAGGCTTATATTATTTTCTTAGATGATGTATCTCCAGATATCCTAATACCTTATAGAGAATTGGATGCTTTCATCATCACCGCCTGCCCTAGAATTGCTATTGACGATGCTGAAATGTACAAAAAACCCATTCTAACCCCAAATGAACTCTTAATAATTCTTAATAAGAAGCAATGGGATGATTATAAATTGGATGAGATCAGGTATAATCGGTAAAATAATAAACTAGGTAATTTATAAAAAAACTTAAATATATTTAACAAATAGAATAATAAAAATTAAATTTTACCATATAAACATTCATAGTGAAAATAATTTTATAACAAACTTATTTTAAAATGAGGTGAACAATGAAAACTAAATCTGGAGATTTTGTTCTTCCAGGGGACGCTCTGGGAGTAACGGAAGAATTCGTTCCAGCAGAATGGACTTTTGAAGATCAGGGTAAAATAAGATCCCTGGTTGCAGGAACGGTGACATTAGACAACAAAAATAAAAGAATATCAATCATTCCCAAGACCAACTCTCCATCCATACTAAAAAATGGACTGGTGGTTTATGGACAGATATCAGAAGTCAGGGGACAAAGAGCTCTAATGAAAATAGAAGGAGCTAAAGACACAAATAGGAGCTTGGCAACTAATTTTTCCGGCGGTATCCATATTTCACAGGCAGATAAAGGCTATGTGGCCAAATTGACCGATGAATTCCGGATCGGAGATCTGGTGGATGCCCGAGTAACCAAAGTCCTAGGACTGGATAACGTGGATCTGACCACCGCTGAAAATGAACTGGGAGTAATAAAGGCCATGTGCACCAATTGCCGGTCTTTTATGAAACAAGTGAGTAAGAATGAAGTAATATGTCCTGACTGTGGAAGAAAGGAAAGAAGAAAAATTTCTTCAAAATATGAGGGATGAATATGAAGATTATAAAGGAATCCAAAAATGAACTGGAGATTGAAATCACTGGTGAATCTCACACACTTTGTAATACACTAAGAAAGACTCTTATGGAAGATAAAGATGTGGAATCAGCAGCATACACCATGGAACATCCTATTATAGGAGAACCCAAGTTATACATAAAAGCGAAAAATCCAAGAAAATCCCTAAAAAAAGCGGCAAAAACAGTAAAATCAAGATGTAATGAACTTAAAAAACAAATAGACACTTCAAAATCTAAGAAAACAAAAGCTAAGTCTAAAAAATCTAAAAAATGATTTTTTCTATCTTAATATTTCTTAAGTAACAACGAATAACCTAAGAAATGAATGAAATAAATTTAAATAAAAAATTCAGGAACATTAAGCAAGAAATCAGAATTTTAGGCGTTGATGACGCCCCCTTCCCAATACATACCACCCAACCAGTGATGATCATAGGCACCGTGTTTAGAGCAGGAGAATGGTTGGATGGTGTTCTAAGAACTTATATCACAGGGGATGGTAGGGATGCCACCCATGAAATCATCAGCATGGTTAATAAAACCAGACATAAAGATCAACTGGGGGTAATAATGCTGGATGGCATTACCTTCGGGGGTTTTAACGTGGTAAACATCCATGAATTATTCAAATCCACTGAAGTCCCAGTAATCGTAATAATGAGAAAATATCCTAATTTTAAGAAGATAAAAAAGGCATTAAAACGTTTTGTTGATTGGGAGAAGCGCTGGAATGATATTCTGGATGCTGGTGACGTAT
>JAJFTX010000062.1 GCA_021372715.1 Methanobacterium sp.
TTAAGTTTATATGCTTTCTTATTTTTTAAAATATTAAAGTAGATTCTGTTTAACTGTATTGAATATTCCGGAGCAGGATATAACTCCTGATTACCTCCATCGATGCTACAGATTTTCCTTGAAGATGTATTGTTCGTAATCTGGTGAAAATTTTCCTTATGAAAGGGAAATGTATCATAATTTTCTCTACTAAAAAAAGGATTTCCCATCTCTCTTCGAGTAATATCAGAACTTAAAATCTCGGCTATTTCTTTAATACTCTTAATGATATAGCCTCCAATTACAGGCTTTATATATTTTATTTAAAAAATTCATTAATAACTATTTTTGTTATTATTGACTGATTATATTAACCATTCTCTTCTTGATAACTCTTCCCATCTCCCCTCTTCCAAGATGAATAGATACCCACTAAACAAATAATGGTGAAGACTATGAAACATATGTGAATACTATTTAGAAGTGCAGGATATTGGTCTGGTGTTATCTGAACTCTTCCTATATATAGTGAGAAAATTAGGGTGGCTATACCTATACTCATGGTCTGTCCAATAAGTCTCATGGTACTTACCGTGGCGGATGCCACACCGTAAAATCTTCTTTTCACTGATCCCATGATGACGTTGGTATTGGGTGATGAAAAGAGTCCGAATCCCAAACCCAGGATGGCCAAGCTGATAGTTATAAGCGGGATACTGGTGTTGTTGTCTAAAAATGCCAGAGTAAATATTCCCAATGTAACTGTTATCATTCCCAATGTGGCTATTTTTCGGGCATCATAACGATCAGACATGCGTCCTGCCATAGGCGCAACTATAGCCATCAATATGGGTTGAGCTACTAGGATAAATCCAGCTGCTTGTGGTTCAAGCCCTTTGATGAATTGTAAGTAGTAACTTAAAAGCAAGGTTACTGCAAATGTGGCCATATAATTGATTAGGGCTGCAAGACTGGAGTAAGTGAATGTGGTATTCTGACTGAATAACCTAACATTAAATACAGGACTATCCACTTTCAACTCCCAGCGTATGAATGCCAGCAATCCACCTATACCTAATATGAGCAGAATTATCCCAGTAAGATTTGGTAGTTCTGTAAAACCATACATAATAAAAAGGAGACCTATACTGTAGAAAATTGATCCTAAAATGTCGAATTTTTCACCGGCACATTCAATCCATTCAACTTTAAGCTTCCAAAATATTAAAATCATCACCAATATTCCGAATGGAATCATTAGGGCAAATAAACTTCTCCAACCCAAATATTGGGTCATCAAACCGCCCAGTACCGGACCAAAAGATAATCCTACATAAACTGCTGCAATATTGATTCCTATGGCCTTCCCTCTCTCCCGGGGAGGATATACTGAAGTGAGAATCGCTAACCCTGTAACAAATATCATGGCCGATCCAATTCCCTGAATAACCCGAAACACAATCAATGATATGGTCGAAGGAGCTAAAGCACAGAGAAGTGATGCAATGGTGAAAGTTATTATACCATAGGTAAATATCTTCTTTCTTCCATATATATCACAAATCCGGCCAAAAGGAACTGCGAATATTGCTGCTGCTAAAAGAAATCCATTGGTAACCCAATTTAAAAGGATTGCATCAGCTCCAAAGTTAGCACCAATCAGAGGGAGTGCTATGTTAACTGATGATCCCATGAATGGTGTAAAAAATGAGGCTATACTTGCTACCAGTAAAGCAGCTAATTTAATTCCCTCATCTGTACCTTGAATTTTATTTTCAGCCATAAAATCAATAAAAAAAAATTTATTAAAGAATATTATACGATTTTTTATACGATGTTATGCTTCTGCAGTAATAGGAGTTCATCGGTGGTGAGTTTCTTTCCATCCCTGAATTTTCGGTAGATCTCCTCTGCCCTTTCTTTTTCCTGGATGTTCTTCTTCTCACTTATCATGTCTTCTTTATGACGTTCTTTAGCTTTAACCTTATCTAAACTCTTATTTTTACCACGAATCTCTTTTAAAACTGCTTTAACTTCTTCATGTTTTGCTGAAGCTTTTTCACGTGTGCTTATAAATTTTGCATGGGCATCGTCGGCTTTAGCTCTTATTTCATCTATTTTCTGGAAGAAAGTAAGCATCTGTTCATGGGTTTCCTGGGCTTGGTCAGATAACTCCACTACACGAGCATGATGTGATTCTGAACGTTCCTTTAGTTCAATTGCTTCTTTTTTAGTATTTTCATCCTCTTGCATGGTTTGAAGTTTTTTCTGAAGTTCAGTGACCTTTTTTACCAGTTCATTTTCCTTTCGTATATCCAGTACCTTAGTTTCTATTGTATGATCCAATTTCTTTATTTCATCCTGGATTTTCATGATGTCTCTTTTTCCAGAAGACCATTCCAATTTTTTCAGTTCCTGGTTTGTTTCATCCCTCAATTTTTTATATTTTTTAACTTCTTGATTTATTTCATCACGTTGTTTTCTGTAATTCAGGGCTTTATCCAGGATTTCTTTGATGCTAGAGTTTAGATCATCTCTTAATTGTTTGTGAGTCTTAGCTTCTTCGTTTAGATTATCTCTAACTCGTGTTAAATCTTTGAGATCTTTTTCTAAACGTTTTTTCTCCCCTAATAATTCACTGAAACTTTTCCCAGCATCTTTGTTAATTTGAGGTTTAGAATCCTTAACTGTGGCAGTTTCTTTGCTTTTAGCATCCCCTTTAGTGATATCTTCACTTTCATCAGTAGTTTCTTCTGCTTTATTTTCTTTATTATCTTCTGATTCTGTGGGGATTTCTTCCTTGGCATCACTTTTAATGGATTCCTTTTCACTTTCTGGTTTTTCTTTTTCAAAAATAGGTAATAATTCTCTTAAATCTTTATTATCAATCACAATATCAGCAACTTCTTTAACTGAGTTTTTTGCATTAAATGCTACTCCTAAACCTGCTTTTTGGATCATGGGTATGTCATTTGCACCATCACCCACTGCAGCACATTCTTCTGCAGATAAACCTTCATCATCAATTAATTTTTGCAAAACTTCAGCCTTAGAACCCTCTACTATAAGAGGTCCGCTTATTTCGCCAGTGATTACTCCGTTTTCCTCATGCAGCATATTACAGCATACATAATCCATATCCAGTTCTTTTAAACGTTCAGTTACTATTTCAAAATTACCAGTTATAGTGGCTAACTTGAACCCTCTATTTTTCAGCTCTTTAATTGTTTCTTCTGTGCCTTCCATTAAAGGCAACTGTTCCACTACTTCTTTGATATCATCTATAGAAGCCCCTTTAAGCAGATTCATTCTTTTTTGAAGGGATGTTTCAAAGTTTATTTCTCCCTCCATGGCCTGTCTGGTTAGTTTAGAAATTTCTGTTTCTGCATCTACCAGTTTGGCTATTTCATCTATGGCTTCGCCGTCAATTAGCACGTTATCAAGATCAAATGCAATTAGTTTAATCAAAAGACCACCGAGTTTATATTAAAGTAAAAAATATTAAATTAAGTCTAATTCAATTAATCGTTCTTTTGTTTTTTCTACACCAAGCTGAGCATCATCAAATGTTTTAGCACCAGTACAAACTACTTTTCCAGATCCAAATAGGAGTAAAACAACTTTTGGATCGCTAAGTCTGTATACTAACCCGGGGAATTGTTCTGGCTCGTATTCTGTATTCTCAAGATCAAGGGCTACTGATTCAAGATTTAGGGTTTTGCCCAGATTGGCCGATGCTACTATATTCTGTATTTTTATTTCAAATTCGTGGGGTATATCAGGATCCAGTGTACGCATCTTATCCACAGCTATATGGATAGCTTTCTTAGAATCTTCAACTGATTTTGCACCGGTGCAGACTAATTTACCGGATCCGAATATTAAAGCTGCTGTTTTAGGTTCTTTTAATTTATAAACCAAACCCGGAAAATTTTCTTGATTATATTCAACACCCTCCAATGCTGGGGCTACGCTAGGAAGTTCTATTGACTTCCCCAGGGTCGCAGAAGCCACTATATTTTCTACTTTTATTTGCACATCTGTCATAATTCAATTCCTCCAGACTAAGTTCATTATCGTAATATTTACATTTTCTAATAAATTCTATAATAATGTAAAAAAAGTGTTATAATTACACATATTATAGAATTAAGATTAGTTTTGATAAGATTTGTATTTATTTATATATAAAGCAACTGAGATTTCATGGTATTCATTTATAAACAATTTATAATAAACCTATTAAACTAACTTAAATTTTACTTAGGTTCCTATTAATTATTTTTTCTGTGAAATAACATATTTAATTCATTTTCTTTATAAATCCCTCTCATAAATAGAGATAGTTTCATAGGAGTAAATGATATGATAACCCGGTATATGGGGGCTGGTGGAATAGGCATCAATATAATAATACACATTTTTTCCCCTTAGATAGTTTGAAAATGATTCCATATCCACATATAAACGGGGAACTCCGAATCTTACTTCTTTTTTTAGGCACCAGGATGCACCAGGGTCGTAGTTGGAATATATTTCTTTTTCTTGGTAGTGAGGATCATATTCTTTTAACCAGTTGCAGGCTGTTTGTAAATAAAATCCATAGCCTTCTTGATTTACATGACCAATATATGTTGCTGTGGAATAAGATAGTAATATTATACCCACCGCCAAATATATTGCTGATTTTAGATGTTTTTTACTAATCCTGGTTTGGAATTTTTCTATCAACGAACTTAAAGCAAGTAGTATGAAGTAGGCCAGCGCAGGTAACATGGTGATGAAATATCTATCCTCCTTTAGGGGTATTATACTGTGGAATATGAAAAATGATCCAATCCAGGACAGGAAGAGGAAATCTATCTTCAAATTTTTATCATCCCGTCCTTTGAGAATGTTGTAACCAGTGTATAGAATACTTAGAAATAAGAGTTCACATAACATGTAGGGCATATAATTGAAACTAAAAATTCCACATATTATCAGTATTATAAATATAAGCAGTTTGATTCCTGTTTTTCTATTTTTAAAATCAGTTTCTTTTAATCTATTTTTTAAAATGGAATATAGATATATTCCTAATCCTATTATTAATATCACCACTATGATATAGGATAAAATAGTTGGATATCCTCTAAATGGACTTTGAAGAATCCCATAAACACCCGTTAATGGTCCGACGGAGATATAGTTTAATATATTATTTAAAAAATATAGTTTTAGGGGATTGTAACCCAAATCATTTACTGATGCTCCCGAACCTAGTAGAGTGGATGTGAATATATTTATGAAAGGTAGAAAATTACCCAGTTTAATATAAACATATATTAAAAAAGGCACGATAACCGCCAATCCAGCTAATACACCTACAGCGATATTTTTCAAATTTTGAAAGAATTCTTTATTTATTAATAGGTATAATAGCAAAGGAAATATCAAAATGGCAGAAGTATATCTAGCTAAAAATGCCAGGGCAAAGAGTGGAAAAACTAGATATAAGAATCTTTTATCCTTATTAACTCCTAAAATTAGAGTATAAATAGTTAATATAGAAAATAACATACCAGGAACATCTATACCTCCCGAAACGGCCCATGCAAAAATAAGGGGGAATGATAAAAAGATCAAAATACCTGTGAAACTCTGCACTTCATCAAAACGTTCTTTAAATATTAGATAAAGACTTAAAACTCCGATTATGAAAATAACCCCATCTAATACAAATAAAACATGTTCTGAGATTAAGCCAGCTCTAAATATGAGTGAAGTTAAAAAGGGCATCAGTGGTGATAAATATACCACACTCAGGTTTCCCACAGGTATACCAGCGAACATAAGCGCATTATTTAGATATACATGGATATCATAATAAAAAACACCTAAAAAGAACTGCTTTTCTAATAGAAAACCCGTCCAAACTACCATAAATAATGTTAAGATAACCAATGGATTTAGAAAAATATTCTTCAATCTAGAACAATCAACTAGGCCTTTCAAATTCTCACCTTGAAACATATTAAATTAATAAAACAGCCATAAATTATACTTTTTTTTAATCTGGATTAATAGAAGATAAAGCTTTTTATTATTTAATAATAGTAAATTAAGGTATAAACTAGATAAATATTAAAGATTATAATTTAACATAAATTATAATGTTCAGTAAAGGAGGTAGACTATGAACCCCAAAATATACCGCAAACAAATATCCGAAATAGGAATAGAAGACATGGTAATAGATGTCTCCTCTTTGCAGAATGCTATGCACACCATGAGCCAACTAGATGAATATGAAAAAGTGCTCAATAAAATAAAATTTAACCTCCATACCGATATCAGACAGTTAAGAGTAGACTATATGAAAAAG
>JAJFTX010000088.1 GCA_021372715.1 Methanobacterium sp.
ACCCTGTTTTCTGCTGCTTTTTTCCCTATAACATGATTAATTCCACAATCCCGCCTTTTCCTGTATGGTTGCGCTATAATATCAACTCTTGGATCCTCACAGGCAGCTCGATTTATTTTCTGGTCACCACCATATACCAAAATTACATCCGCTTCTTTTCTGAACTTTCCTACTTTATTCTTCATCTCCTCAGGGTTTTTAGCTCTGATAGCCACTCCTTGGTATAACTCTATCGAGTAATCCTTTTTTATTGTTCCCCAATCTTCTAATTCATGAGATTGGTTGGAGTTTGAATTATCCTGTTTAAAGATGGCTAAACCAGCGAATTCTAATCTTTCTGCTTCTTCAATAAGTCTAATATTTTCATTCACATGAAAATCGAAAAACAAAAAATTATTCCCCCCATATTTCCCAGACAATCTTCAGGGCGGGTTTCTTTTTAGCAGGATATGCTGCTATCTTAATTTTAAGGTGTATGGAGTCACCATGCTCTATTATTTTAAATTCACCTAAATATGCCTTCTGTTTATCAAAACGAAGAAATAAATTTCCCTTATCATCTAACTTTTTATCTAATTCATTTAAGATTTTAAGTCTAGTTGATTTTTGGTCTTTGATGGTGGATATAAAATCTTTTATATCCTGTTTTTTTACTATTTTTCCATGTAGAACTAAAACTGGATTTTTATAATATCCCTCAATATACTCCTTTTGAGGTAAGGAATTAGGGAAAAGAGTTTTAACAGCTTTTCTTACTTTTTCCTCATTTTCTGTTCCATTAACAAAGGTTCTATAAGAAATGTTATGGATCATTATCTATCGAACCTTTTCAGCTCCTTTACCCTTGTTGCGAAGGCCCCTGGTCTTCTGCCCTTCACTGGTCAAGCCTCTGAAAACACGGTTAGTATGCTGTTTTTCACCGATCCAGTTTATATTAGGGTCATTCTTAATGGACGGATGTTGAGGATCCACCAGAATTACCTCGAAAAATTTGAATTTTCCATCTTCCCATACCCAGTAAGAATTTAAAACCTCTAGATTAGGGTATTTTCTAGCCACTCTCTCCTCAGCTATTCTTTTAATGGATTTTTTAGGGGTGATCTTTTTTACACCCATCCTTTTAGGCTTTCTACCCGCTGTAAACCTGGATTTTCTCCTTCCACCCCTTCTTACACGGGTTCTGACAAGTACATATCCTTTTTTAGCTTTATATCCTAATGATCTTGCCCTATCCAGACGGGTGGGTCTGTCTATTCTCACTATTACGCTATCTTTTCTCCACTGGGGAGCTCTCGTTTGCATTAACTCCTTAACATAGGAGTTATCAGTATTTTTCCATGCTTCTCTAATATATTTATACAATTAAAACACCTCTTTCTGTTCAGCTTTCGCCACATCCATGGGACATTATCCCAAAAAAAAGTAGGTTTAACTTATTCATTTACAGTATCATGATGTAGATCACGATTCCTTAAAAAGGTTTGGTAAATAAACTATCTAGTTCTTATTAGTTTATTTATTATAATTTATTAAAGAAAAATAAGAAAAAAAATCATTCTTCAAGAATCTGATAAAGTATGCGCATGGCCTTTGTGAAGGGAGGATTACCAGATGTTAAAAGAACTACCCTTAATACATCAACGATCTCATCTTTAGATACTCCAAACTCTTTAATGGCACTTTGCATCTGCTTCTCCATAGCCCGATCGTCAGAGGCCGCAGCAGTTATACCCAAGGCTATAAGCTTCTGAGTACGATAATCAAGTACTTTACCTGTGTATGCTGCTTCATTTAATTCAACAACCGCTTTATATATATCGGGATAGTCTTTTTTGGCGTGATGTATTCCCTTACCATAGAAAACGTCTTCTTTCATATTATAACCACCTAAATATTTCCTTCAAGCTTAATTATGTATTCTATGCTTTATATAATTTGGGCAAATTTGAGTGAAAATGGGTTTTTTATCAAATCTAGTCTTTTTTTAATCATTAACTAAGATTATCCAGAATAAAATACCTTAAATAGTATGCGCTAAATCTATAATGGTCCTTTATCCGGATGACCTTCTCTCATTCCCATTCCGGCTTCTTTTTGTAAAGAACCCGGTTTAAAAAACATTTTTATTAAATTCTGAGCGTGTTCTCTTGCTCGATTATCAGCCAGGAATTTTAGATCTTTGTCATCCTTACCTTCATCTTCATGTACAAAAACCTCTAATATGTGGGTGTTAGTCATGAGCTGAGCCTGTATAATACCGGTAGATGCTTCATGGGCACATGTTTTATCTATAATCTCAGGACCCGGCATTCCCAGGGCCATAACTACATCACAATCTTCCTCTTCAATCAGCTTTTTACATGCTACAGGAAGGTCTTTAACGCCAGGAACTGTTTGCCTAATTATTTTAATATTTCCTAAATGCTGTTTTATCTCATTTATGGCTGAAGAGGCCATATCATAACGGGCGAAAGTAGTATCACAAATTCCTATCTTCATGTTAATCCCCCAACTTGAATTTTTTATATGATATTTTTTTAGCTTAAATTTTTTAGTTAGACTTTCCAGGTATAACATTATCCACTAATAGATACTTTTATTTATTGATTCTAAAACAGAATAATATAAATTCTATCATTTAAATGGGGGAATCAACGGATGAAAAAATATTTTCTGATATTATTTTTAATTTGTGGAATTATAGCTGTCTCGGGATGTATAGGATCTCAGGGTTCTGGATCTGGAAACGTTATTAACCAGACAAAAAACATCAGTAGTTTTAATCAAGTCGCATTAAATGGTACAGGTACCATAATAATTTCCCAGGGTAATAATGAGAGTTTAGTTGTGGAGGCTGAAGATAATATCCAACCTTCCATAAACAACAATGTAAGCAATAATCAGTTGAACATAAACTTACAAAATAATGCACCCATACCCACCAAACCCATTAAATATTACTTAACGGTTAAAGATTTGAATTCCATAGCCATAGATGGTGCAGGACAAATCCAATCCACTAGTCTGATCACCAACAACCTAACCATAAAAATAAACGGAGCAAGCCAGGGGACTATAACCGATTTAAAAGTAAACACATTGATAGTCAATATTAATGGCGCAGGTAAACTTAATTTAGCAGGTACTGCAAATAATCAAACCATAACAATCTTTGGAGCTGGTAATTACAGTGCTAATAACCTGACCAGTAAAATAGCTAGTATAAATATTGATGGTGGAGGAAATACAGTTCTTAGAGTATCTGATCTGCTTAATGTGATAATTACCGGTGCAGGAGACATATCTTACATAGGAAACCCACAGATTACAAAGCAGATAAATGGAGTTGGAAATGTTAAACAGATAACTGGTTAATATTTCCATTTATTCTTTAAAAATAAATTCATTCTAAAAAAAGTAAATAAAAAATTATAAAAAATTGATTTATAAACCAAAAGACTTCATCAGAAGTTCATTATTAACATATCCTGCTTTGAATATCTCTCCAGTACGCAGGTCATTGATAACCACTTCAGCTGGGGCAAACATACCTTTATCTATTTTATAGAAGTCGAATTCAGCTTCCTTGAATACATCGAAGAATGGTTTGCCATATCCATCTGATGCAGAGGAAGGTAATTTCTCCGCTACAGATCTTAAATCATCTCCATCCTCAGATTCTACATAATAATAGGTTCTTCCACCAAAGAGTACTGCATCATTGGTTTTACCCATTGCTTTAAGTCCATCTGGATCGACCGGTGCGATAGGTGCAATTCCAGCTGCATGTTTCACCTTATTCACATCAAAGTGGAGGAATTCCAGCATTTTATAGGTACCATTTTCCACTACTCGCCCAGATATCTGTATAGAACCCACCAGAGAGGATGTAGGAGCCACTAAAAGATAAACATCTTCTGCAGAAACTGAACATTCACTAGCTATTGCTTCAGTTACATCGGTTCCGGGTAACTGGTCCGCTTCAAGAGTCAGTATAGCTAGATCGGCTTCATCTTTATACTCAATCTCTTCATAGGTTTCTGCTGGTTTTAATGCCAGAGCACGAGCAGGACCTGATCCTAATGCAAAGTAATCACCTACACTAACAGACCAGCCAGCTTTCTGTGATCCTAAGGTAGATATTGAAGGGAAATCAGTTTTAATCTTCACTGAAGGTAAAGCAAATTTTTCTGAAAGATCTCCAGGTATGGATATTCCAACATCGGCCATTCCACCTAAACAAACTTTGGTATATAGTTCTCCTGCTTTAAAACTCCCATTTACGTTTACACCAGCATCTATAATTGTTGATCCGTTGCTTAGGACATCTACAGCCAAGTTAAGTTCATCTGCATTTTTAATCATTAGATCGACTGTTTTTTTTGCTTCTAAATTGACGCTTACCATTTTTTTACCTCATAAGTTTAAAAATCCAATTTATTTAGATACGTTCATTAATTCTTTTTAATATCTCCACTATTTTTAAGGTTTTTTATTTTAGATTAAAAAAACGTAATCGAAATATTATAAAAAATTATTTTGATACCTACTGAATTATTAAATAAATTAAACTTCTTGGGCTTCATCAAAATTAACTTCATAAATATGTGCGCTTATGGAGTGTATGGTTAGAGTACCTACCTTTACACCCAATTCACCTGCAGCATATTGTGCTAAATTAGCTAAACCTACGGCATTAGGGAACCATGCCCCATATATATCATGAGAACGCCATAATCCTGTAATATTTAGTTTTCCATCTCTTATTTTTAAATCAACTAACATCATACAGGGCACTTCATCATTTTTTGTATCCATCACTGGATCCCAGGTTACTGAGATGGCTCTTCGCGATTCTTCACAATTTTTAAGCCTATTAATCGCTTCTTGTATCTGATCAATATCCTGAAAATGCTTTCGCAACCGGTTTCCGTAAGTATAAATAAATCCTTGTAGATCTTTACTTATAAATTGTTGAGAGTATATTTCAAGTTTCTCCCCACTCCAGAAATATCCCTCAGGCACCCGGATATTACTTATTCGAGCCATATTACTCAAATAATAATCGGATAAATTTTTTCCCAGAGGATTTTTAATATTCACCATTATGTTTAAGAGTTCCTTGGTCCGGGAACCTCTTTCATCTTTAATTTCCTTTCCTTCTTCCATAATTTTTCTAACCAATGTTTCCCATCCGTCTGCTATCTCATCTGCTTCTATTAAGAAAGCCATTTTACCGTCTCCACCATGACTTTTAATTTAGAAAAAGCCGCCTCCCTGGAACGCATTCGCATGCCACAGTCTGGATCGGCTATTATATTATCTTTACCAATGCATTCAATGCCTTTATTCAAAATTTCTGCCACTTGTTCTTTACTTTCCACTTTGTTGGTTTTGTTATCCACACAACCCAGTCCTATTTTTTTACCTCGTAAATTGGTGTTTTCTAGTATCTGCAGATTCTTTGGTTGTCCAGCGAATTCACAATCCAATATATCTACTTTGAACTTTAAAAGTTCCTCCCATATTTCATTTAAATTTCCACAGACATGCATAGCCAGTGGTACTTTTAGATTTCGAGATATTATTTCCACCGCTTTACGGGCCACCTTCAAATCTGCCATTCCCGTGGAAAGAAATGGCTCATCAATCTGTATAACGGCGGCACCTGCATTTTCGAGATATTCAGACTCTTTTTTAAGCACCCAAGCAAGATCCATGACAACTTCTTCTTTTTTATCTTTATTGTAGAACCCTTCTATCATACTGGATAGTGTTAATGTAGTTGGTCCGGTTATAATCCCTTTAATACCCTTAAAATTTTCCTGAAAATTATCCCCATCAAATAAATCTAAATCAGTTTTAAATTCTGAAGAAATCTTTTTTGCAGTGTTTAATGTATTTTTAATGTCAGATGCACATATAGAATAGGATAAAGGAGTTATTTTGCCATTGATAAATGGTTTATGATCCTCCACATACATACCCGGGATGGATTCAGCGAATATTTCCAGCATGTTTCCCCTTATCTGACCATCTGATATTAGGTCAATGCCTGCATTTACTTGATCCTCCACTGCTTGTTCCAGGGCCGGTCGGAAAGGATCATAGCTACCCAAAGATGCTTTGAATTTTTCTTTTATAGATTCTGGCTTTTGTATTTTAGCTGGATAACTTCCCACTACGGTGGTTAACATTCTTTCACCGATATTTTAAAATTAATTAACATGATAATCTATCTTAAATAAATCGTTCATATTTTATGTAATTTAAATAGAATTATTATTTCAGGGATAAACCAGGATTAAATTCATTTAATGTTCAAGGATCTAATATTTTTTATTTCATTCTTATCCAATGGAAGTTCCACTACCGCGGTTCCATAGCATGGTTTAGTATATGGTAAGGTAACAGTACCCTCCTCTTCATTTATACCTATGGCAATTGGTGGAACCCCTATTATTCTTACTCCTAATATTTTCTCTCCCGCCTTTACATATATAACCTCTGGAGAATGGTCTATAATCAATTTTTTACATTCCTTAAATCCCGATCTGGAGATGAGTATCTGGTAATTCTCTGATTCGTGTAAGTATGTTTCAAGACAAAATGACATTTTATTCCTCCAGATCTTTAATTGCATGGTCGAATTTAACTCTTATAGGGGTGGGATTATGATATGCACGGGCAGATACAACGTTGGCATCTGTGCTTTCCATTATATCTTTGGCTAAGTCTTCCATTACATCGGGATCTCTTTCAAAAACAACTGCCAAGGATTTGATGTTTAGAATATGATAAAATGTTACAAAGTAAGAAACAGCAGCATCCTTATGCACAAACCCTACCAGTAAATCAAAAGATCCTTCCTCTAATTTCGCTAAACATGACTCAATATCTATTTTGTTATCAATATAATACTCTTCAGGGTCTGAAACCTCTAAAAGCTTCATGGCTGATGGTGTACTGGCCACAGTAACTTCATAGCCCATTTTTGTGAGTTTATATACAGCATACACAGCCATAGGAGTTTGTGATGGTGCTTCAGGACATCCCAACAATATTAAAGCCCTTTTCATAAATATCCCTCCTATTTCATCCTAAGATTTTTTAATAATCAAGGCATGGCCTAAAACCATGGCACTTAAGAATAAAAAGGTCACCATTGCAGCTCCATTTATATCTCTATTTATAATGAAAAATCCAACCCATGCCTGGCCAATAAATGCGGTTAATGATCCTATAAGAAGAGCTTCTCTACCCAACAAAGTTTTATTACCCTTCTCTCTTTTTTCCTTATATATCTGGAGTATTTTCAGCCCGATTATAATCACAGCTAATACCCATAGTAGTATGAAGAAAAGAGTAAGATATCCAAAATCATAACCAAAACCAAAAATCCCTGGAGCGAAATAGTCAATAACATCCTTTTGATTAACTAGAATACCATAAAATACCGGTAAAGCTAATCCAAATGTGGTAATTAAAGTTAATGGTAAAGATACATATCCATCTGCAAATCCTGATGATTCAGCCCCCCAAAAAGAAGAAGCTGGGTTGTGACCAATAAGGTAAGTGTTCTTCACCACCAATGAAATGGTGGGTATGGAATTTTCAAGCATTCTCTCTATCCTAGATAGTGGACTAATAATAGGCATGCTTAAAATTCTAGATAACAATTCCATAAATCCAAAACTAATAAACACTAAAACTACTACTATCAAAGATCTTCTTACGGTTAATACTGATTTTCGTCGGAAAGATTTAGACAGGAGGAAGAACCCCACAAAAAGACCCACGATCCACATAAGAAGGAAATCCCTATGTATCATCCCCCCAGCTAAAGTGATTAAAACTATGACCATCAGTAAAAAACTTTTCAGACTTCTAGTGTTGATACCCACATCATCCATTACATAGATGGCAGCCATGGAAGTGGCAACTCCCAGTAATGCAATGGGTCCAAATGGGTGAGTAAACTCATTAACACTCAATGTAGGCATAATCAGCGAAAATACATCAAATCCAAATAACAACATTACTCCGACACTTATTATTAAGCCTCCTAGTAACACTGCACTTAAAGATATGGGGACTATGTTAATTATGAAGCTAACTCCAAACAGTAACAATAAGCCGAATTCTATTATTAGTTGAAGATGATTTTGAGCGATTAAAGGCATTGATTAACTCCTAGATTTAAAACAATTTAATTATTACTAATTTACTGATTTAATATTTAATTTTATATGCTATTTTTTTTATCTTTAAAGCTTTCTAAAAATCAGTATATAAATGTATATCTTAATTTGATAATAATTTATTGAATATTACTTTATGCTCACCAGGCCCATTGTAGTCTTTAAAAGTACTTATACCATCGATAATAATTTCTTTACCTTTTTTATCCACTTCAAATCCCATATTCCGGTAAAAATTAATGGCTTTCTTATTTGTCGGGCTGGTTATTAAATAAACATTATTACATCCTTTTTTTGACACGATATTTAGAAATTCCTTTACAAGAGCTTTGGCTAGGCCTTGATTTCTTAATTGTGGAACAACACATATTAAATGTATATATGCATCCTTTGGGTTTTTCTGGGATTGGAAACCTAATAGAAATCCCATTATAGATTTATCATCTTTTTCAATGATCAAAGAGGTGTTATTAAAGAATTTGGTAAATAGATGGTAAATAGAATTTCTTTCTGTAATCATAGGTTCACAGTTATTTGCAATTCTGGAAATGTTCAGGAAATCTTCCTCTTCGACATTTCTTAAATGATAGTGATCCATATGTTCATCCATTACATTAACTTTAAATATAATTGTGTTTAATCTTCTATAAGGGCTGGTAGCTCAGGTTGGTAGAGCGTCGCCTTGGCATGGCGGAGGCCCCGGGTTCAAATCCCGGTCAGTCCATTTTATTTAGATGTTTAAAAACCATTTTATTCAGATTATATTAAAATAAAAAAATATTCAATCTTCAAGCATCCCATATATATTCTCTACCATTATTTGGAGTAGATTATCTGTTTTTATCTGTTTTTGTGGGGCATCATTCATCATAAGTTCCAATGCCATATCCAAGATTTCATCCACATTTTTAGATCGTCTCATTAGGCCTTTTTTTACGTAATAACCATCAACTGCCAATTGTTTCCCAGGATAACATGATATAACAGGAGTTCCTAGAAGAGCAGCTTCCCGGTTCATGGTGCCTCCGGCTCCTATCACCAGATCACATTTTTTTATTAAACTAAATGTATCTACAGGAGGTTTTATGATAGTTACGTTTTCTTTATCTGCAAATATATCCTCTTGCTCTTTGAAGCGTGGAATAACCATTATATTAGCATAATCTTCTAATTGATCCACTATAGGAGATAAAACCGACTTTCGACAATCCGCATCAAGATAAGACGCAAGAGAAGGCTCTGGTCTCATTAATATTGTTTTATTTTTCTTCAAGTCTAGATTTAAATCCTGGAATATTTGTGGATTATAATTAAAATCTACAAAGTGGATTACCTCTGAAGTACCATTGTAACGAGTTAGTACATTTGGATCTGCCCCTGTTTTAAGAATATCCCATACATTCATTGCTTCAGGTATTATTATCTTATTACAAAGAGGTAAAGTAAGTCTATTGGCTGCTGTGGCATGTTCATTATCCAGTACATAAACACTGGGAATTTTTAGCCCAAAAGAGACACGGGGAAGTTCAATCGAGTGTTTAGATACTGCCACATCAGGTTTCTCTTTTTCTATAATCTTCGAAAGGTTGTAAACCCTTTCTGTGCTTCTTAAGAGCTTTTGTTCTAGGGTGGCTCCATGTCTGCCCACTGAGGTATAGGGTATCTCAAATAGGTCCAGAAGCTGGTGAACATCCCCAAACTTTCGTGAGGTTATGAATACTTCCTCACCTTCATCTTCTAAATATTTGATTATATTTTTAAAAAACCAAACATGAGGTGCATTAACAATATCGATCCAAACCTTCAAAGCATCACCCATTTGAAGTTATAGCTTAAAAACATCAATAAAACATAGAATTTAACTGATAAAAGTTTGAAATGTTTTTAAGTCAATATAATATCAATTGATTCAAATTTTATTTCTTTCAGTCCTTTCATGAATATTTTTGAGAATTATTTTATTTCATGAAATCCTCTATGGCCTTTATTATTTCCTTCACACCTTCTCCTGTTTTCAGGCTGCTTTTTATTACTTCCACATCAGGATTGAGCATTTTAGCATCATTGGCCATTTTCTCCTCATCAGCCCCAACTGCTTCTGCAATGTCAATCTTGTTGATTACCACCAGATCAGCATCCTTAAATATGAGTGGGTGTTTTTCAACGGTATCATCTCCCTCAGTAACACTGACTACCACCATTCTCATATGACTGCCCAGATCAAAGTCAACAGGACATATTAGATTTCCTACATTTTCTACAAAAAGAAGATCTATTTCTTTCAGTGGTAAATCCTGAAAGGCATGCTCCACCAGATGAGCGTCCAGGTGGCATTCTTTACCTGTGTTCAATCCAATCACTGGAATATCATATTTCTGGAATCTTCCTGCATCGAATTTGCTTATCACATCACCAGCTATAACTCCTATTTTATGGTTCATTTTCTGGATTAAAATTTCGATAAGGGATGTTTTACCGGACCCTATGGCACCTAAAACATCTACTGTAAAAACACCGGCTTTATCTAGCATTCTCTGATTTCTCTGGGCAATTTTTTTATTTGCCACCATTATATCGTGCTGTATCTCTACTTCTGCGATTTTATGCATTCCATCACTTCCGTAAGTCTTAATTTCATCTAATATTCGAATAAAATTTTGGAAATAAATTTTTTTATATCAAATCCATTCATAAATAATATCCCTAATTATAAATAATATCCTAGATTATTCTATTCTGGCTTTTCAATCCTGATATTTTTCACATTACATTCCTGTCCGGTTATTACCTCTAAATTTCTTTCATCACATTCAGGACATTTGACTATCATTAAATAATGATCTGAATCATCAAGATTTGTTGATCCGGTATAGTCACAGTTATTACATTTTATTTTAACTGGAATCTCTTCTATTATAATATCCGCCCCTTCCAGTAGAGTATCCTCTGTTAGAACTTCTAAAAGGAATCTTAACTGTTCAGGATTTAACATGGTGAGTTTGCCTATTTCTATAGTTACTTCTAGTATTTCTTCTGCTTGATTTTTCTCTGCAGCATCCAATACGGTTTTTACAATTGCATCGGCCATGGATAGTTCGTGCATCAGGCCACCTCGTTAATTAATTATCTATTAATTGAATTAATTAAGGTTTATTAGTCCTTAATTAAATAAAAAACTAATTCTATAGGATAATCCTAAAATCGAGAATTAGATAAAATTCAATATAATATTATCTTGAATGTTTATAAATTGTTGGATAAAAAAAATAGAAAAAAATAAAAATATTTTTAGTCTTTCCGCATCATGGTCATTATTCCTACTATCAATAACCATAGTCCTATCAACACACCTAGTATGAAAGGATCTGAAACTAAGTACCCCAATACCAAATAGATTAGACCGATTATCAGTGTTATAACTGCATTCCAGCGGGCTCCTTTGGCTGTGAAAATTCCTATTATTCCTATAATTATCAGGAAAATACCAGCTAGATATATCAGCAGACCTGCCACAAAGCTGAAGAATCCAGGATAGACCATAAACCCAATACCGAATAATATGGCTATTATTCCCAGGACAATCTCAACTATACCCAGAGCAGCGCTTTCTTTCATATCGCCGACTCCAAATATCAAAAGTCCAATACCTAGAAGAGCAAGAGCAAACCCAGTTAATAAACTAACGGTAATTAACCCTGCTAGCGGGAGTGCCAGAACAATCAGTCCTAAAATTATTAACAATATACCGGTTGTATTTCTTCCCAATTTTATACCTCCTAATCAATAATATAAATGGTTATTTCTATGTTAATATGATTAATAAAACTTTTCTATTTGCTAAGAAAACAAATAATGATTATAATAGAATCTACTTATAAAAATATAATAAATAATTTTTATAGATGTTTAATTAGAATTAATCTAGAATAAAATAAAGTAAGAAATATTATTAGTAACCAATATTTACACATCAATTTCTAAATGGAGATATAAAAATGTCTATTAACATCAAAGAAGCAAATTTAGAAGCAATAACACATAGTATAGCTTTTATGGAGAAAGATGAAAATTGCGATAAAGATCTTCTTAAAAAATTAAAGGAAGAACGTGACAAACTTTTAAAAGAATTGAATGTGAAATTATGACCAAAATAGAATTTCCAAAAAATATGCCATTAATAGAAAAAAATTTGGTGATTTAATTTGATAATAGGAGGATCTGCTTCACAAAGATTGGCCGCAGGAATTGCAAAGGAACTGGATGAAACATTATGTCCACTTGAAACCAGAAGATTTCCCGATGGTGAACGTTACATTAGAATAGGTGGTAATATAGAATCAGATGCCATCGTAATCCAATCAACCGGCTATCCTCAGGATGAAAACTTATTAGAATTATTTCTGATCCTCAGAACACTGAAAAGTCTTGATGTTACTAATATTAAAGTGGTCATCCCCTATTTTGGATATGGAAGACAAGAAAAACGATTCAAAAATGGTGAAGCGATATCAGCCGCTGTAATCGCTGAATTACTTGAAACAACCGGTGCAACGGAGATATTCTCTATCAATCTCCATGAAGACGGCTTATGTGATATGTTTAATATCCCCACCTATAACTTATCTGCCATGCCCCTGATTGCAGATTATATTGGGGAAATATTGGAAGATCCTTTAATTGTTGCACCAGATAAAGGTGCATTATCTTTTGCAGATGAAATTGCAACGATATTGGGTTGTGAATGTGATTATCTGGAGAAAACCAGAATATCACCAGATGAAGTTGAAACCAAAACCAAGAATCTAGATGTTAAAAATAAAGAAGCAGTGATAATCGATGACATCATTAGCACCGGTGGAACCATCGTAAATGCTTCTCGGATTCTAAGTAAACACGGTGCAAGTAAAGTATTGGTATCCTGTGTCCATCCAGTAATGGTGGAGGACGCATTGCTGAAAATATTTGCAACTGGAGTAGATGATGTTATTGCCACTGATACCCTGAATTCCGATGTAAGTGTTATTTCTGTGGCCTCACTTTTGGCCAAATTTTTAAGGTAAAGTTATCTTCGATGTCTAATTCAGGATCTGGAGGATATTAAATGATAGAAATTCCCTTCGAAAAAGAAAAAATTTTTAAATGTCTCTGTACTACCTGTCCTGTACAGGAAAAGAGCAATTGTTCAAAGGAAAAGATGTTGAAACTGCAGGAGATCCTGCAAAATGAAAAGGAACCCATAAAACCACAAAATTTCCCTGGTATGTATTGTACCAATGGAAAAGCAGTTTGTGGAGATATAAACACTGAAAAAAATTGTATATGTGATAGATGCTCAGTATATACAGATTTCAACCTAGCTGAAGCCGAACCATCATTCCTGTACTGTAAAGATGGTCATGCAAAGTAAAATTAAATATTCATTTTATTGGATAATTGCAAAAAATGATAGATAATAAAAAGGTTATTTCATTCTCTTATTAGCTGGTTCTATGTTAACTGAACGTCCTTTAATTTTCATACCCTGTACAATTTGAAAAACATCTCTTGCACTGGACTCAGGTATTTCTATAAAAGAGAATTTATCAAACACATCCACCTTACCAATTATTCTACTGGAAAGACCTGTTTTATCACCAACAGCTCTGATAATATCTTTTGCCTTGATTCTGTCTTTACGTCCCACATTCAAAAAGAAACGAACCATTCCATGACTGGCTCCTGTGTCAGGAAATTCTTCTGTAGAAACTTCCTCATCAGAGGACATGGACATTTTGAGTAATGCTGCCGCCATCTCCAAAGATGTGTAATCTTCTTCTATCAATCTTTCCACTATTAATATTTGCTTTTCCAGGTCTTCGGTATTTATGACATTTTTTACTTTCTTGATGAACTGATCTGTTTTTATTTCCTGAACTTGATGGAGGGATGGGATTTCTTGTTGTTCAATCTTGGTTTTCGTGTATCTCTGTATGTCTCTGAGCTGGTAAATCTCTTTTCCAGAAACAAAAGTAAATGCTTTGCCTTTTTTACCTGCTCTACCGGTTCTACCAATTCGATGGACGTAATATTCATCATCATTAGGTACATCATAGTTGAATACAATTTCTATGTCTTCTACATCTATTCCCCGTGCAGCCACATCAGTGGCCACCAGAACATCGATATTTCCCTTTCTAAATTTATTCATAACCCGATCTCTCTGATTCTGAGTAAGATCACCATGTAAACCATCTGCCAGATATCCTCTCACTTGAAGATGGCTTACCAACCGATCAACACGTCTTTTGGTGTTACAGAATACTAGTGAAAGATTGGGATTGTATATGTCCAGTAAACGCGCTAATAAGTCCAGTTTCATCTTCTCTTTAACTTCAAAATATATCTGCTGTATCTCAGGGACGGTGAGTTCCTTAGGTACTACCTTTAAAAATTTAGGATCATTCTGGTATTCCTGGGTTAATCTGAGTATCTCAGGAGACATGGTAGCAGAAAATAATAACATCTGTTTTTCTGAGGGAGCGTCCCTTAAAACGAATTCAATATCATCTCTGAACCCCATATCCAGCATTTCATCGGCTTCATCAAGAACCACTATTTTCACACTGGACATATCCAGAGTTCCCCTTCTCATATGGTCCATAACCCGACCAGGAGTACCTATAACTATTTGAACACCTTTATTAAGTGCTTTTATCTGTCTTTCAATGGGCTGACCACCATAGACCGGTAAAACACTGATGTTTTTCTGGTACTTAGAAAGTTTTCTCAGTTCCTCGGCTACCTGGATAGCCAGCTCTCTAGTGGGGCATAGTATCATGGTTTGAAGATCCTTCTGCTTGGGATTTATTTTCTCTAATATAGGTATTCCAAATGCTGCAGTTTTACCTGTACCTGTTTGAGCTTGGCCTATTACATCTTCACCATCCATAATATGAGGTATTGCTAGAGATTGGATTGGAGTGGCCTCTTCAAAACCCATATCTATAATTGCCTTCTCCATTGACTTCGAAATTATATCCTTAAACATTAATTTTTCCATATTAAAATTTCCTTTATTCTTTTCAATCCAAAAATATTATATATTAATAATTTAACAAAAAAAAGTATTTTTTTAAAAATAAAAGTTTAAAAAAATAAATAAAAAATTGAGAGATATTATTTACAATTAATCTCTTTTTTTATCAAAATTTTCAGTACTTAATTGGTGGTTGGTTGCTTTAGAATTCCTGTAGGTACAATTTCTGTGATTTTACGCATTTTCTTTAACAGGCCATTTTTACCCTTTCCAACTAGTGCATGTTCTAAGACATCGCTTAAGGTCTCCACGGGGATAATTTCTATTTTTTGTCGGTATCTGTCCTCAATGAAAACATCTTCCATATTAGATTGGGGTATAAGTACTTTCTTAATACCTGCTTCTGCAGCGGCCTCTATTTTACCGGTTACTCCACCCACAGGTAGTACATCACCTCTAACACTAAGTGAACCAGTTAGAGCTACTGATTGATCTACAGGGATGTTTTCCAGTGCTGATACCACTGCGGTTGCTACAGAAACACTTGCACTGTCTCCTTCTACTCCATCATAGGCTTGAAGGAATTGTATGTGAATATCATGATTAGATATATTGGTACCGGTGTTTTTCTTAATTAATGCGCTGACGTTGGTTACTGCCTCTTTGGCTATTTCACCTAACTTTCCGGTGGCTATGATCTTTCCCTCTAGACTGCTCTGAGCAGGCGCTGCTTCTGCTGCTATAGGAAGGATGATACCACTTCGATCTCCCACTATAGCCAGACCATTTACTCTACCCACTTCTGTACCTTCAGATTTAAATACACGATATTTTTTCCTCTGAACTATGTATCGATCTGCTATTTGTTGTTCTAAGGTTCTAGCAAGTTTCTTAGCACTGATGACATGTTCTAACTTAACGGTTTCTGATCTTTCGCCTTTGGCTATGTCTCCTGCGGCTCTTACTAATCCGCCTAAGTCCCTTAGTCTCAATGTTAAGGAATCTTTTTTACCAGCTCTTCTCTGAGCTTCACGTATTATCTCCGCCACAGCTTCTCTGCCGAAATGAGGGATTCTTCCATCTTTTTTAACTTCTTGAGCAACGAATTGGACCAGTTTATCTCTATTTTCCGGTGTATCTGGCATGGAATCTTTCATGTAAACTTCGTATCCATATCCTCTTATCCTGGAACGTAAAGCAATATGCATTCCTTCCAGTATCTGAAGGTTACCGGATGCGACCAGTACAAAATCACAGGGAACTTCTTGTGTTCTAACCATAGCTCCGCTGCTGGTTTCACTCTGCCCTGTTATGGAGTATTTCTTCTCCTGCATAGCAGTTAGAAGTTCTTGCTGGGTTTTCATCTTCATTGTTCCGATTTCATCAACATAAAGCACCCCTTTATTAGCTTTATGTATCATACCCGCCTCTACCCTTTCATGAGCCGGAGTTCCTAGTCCTCCTGACTGGTAGGGGTCATGTCTAACATCACCTAGTAAGGCACCAGCATGTGCTCCAGTTGCTTCTACGAAGGGTGCTGTTTTGTGATTATCATTGTTTATCAGTAATTTAGGAACCATTACTGAACTACGGGGTTTCATTTGTTGTAAGGCCAGGAAAACTATTCCTGCAGCTATTATGGCTGCTAAGAATTGTTGGAGAACAAATCCTGCGACAAGGATAAAACCGATGATTACCATCATCAACATGTTCTTTTTTTCTTCCTGTCCCTTGGATTTCATCTTGTAATTGGTAACTACTTTTTTACCTTCACCTGATGGCATTGCTCCGATTAAGGGATTATGATTATCTTCTATATTGGGGTATACCAGAACATCCTGTAGTTCTTCCGATGGAAGTAGTTCTGCCATTCCTTTAGCTAGCATAGATTTCCCTATACCGGGTTCGCCAATCAGAAGCACGTTTCTTCGTTGTTTTGCAGCTTTTTTTACTGTTTCCACTGCTTCCTTCTGACCGATGATCTGGTCTATGATTTTTTCAGGAACATCTATTTCACCCGAATCCTTATAGGTCCGGAAATTAAGGGTGTCCTTCAATGAATTAGTTTTATTTGAGCTTAGATTTGCCATTTACTATGACAACCTCCTTTATTTTACACAAAATAAAAAATAAACGTGTTCTATTAGTTTAAATTAATTTATACAACTATTGCATATAGTGTAACTTATATATGAACATTTGCATTGTAAATTTTTAATAAAGTACTATGTTCTATTTATACATTTCTATTAAACCAGGGTATGTTATTTTAAAGGACAGCTGTTCTGTCCTTTATTTCGTAGAATGTATATGAGAATTCATTATCTGCAACTGTTGATCAGACTCAAAAATGACCACCATTATTTTTTTTATATATATATTATCTATTCACTGAAAATTAAATTTAAAAATCATTAATGTGCATATATTCACTAGATTTTGATTTTCAATTTTAATTTTTTAAGAAATAATATCATACATATAGATTATATTTAATTCAATAAAATCATATGCTTCTATAAATACGGAGTGAAATAATTGCCTTCTAATAATAAAACTACATGTATAATGATACAAGGGACCTCATCAAACGCAGGTAAGAGTGTTGTTGTTGCTGCACTATGCAGAATATTTTCTAAAAGAGGATACCAAGTAGTTCCCTTTAAATCTCAGAATATGTCCCTTAACTCCTACACTACTTATGAAAATGCAGAGATAGCTATGGCCCAGGTACTTCAAGCAGAAGCAGCTGGTTTGGAACCATCTTATCATATGAACCCTATCCTTTTAAAACCTAAGGAAGACTTCATTTCCCAGGTTATTGTCCATGGAAAACCTGCAGGTGATATGAATTTCTATCATTACCAGAACAACTTCAGGAATGAAGCATTAAAAGCTATTCAAACATCACTAGATTTTTTGAAGAGAAATTATGATATGGTTATTATTGAAGGAGCCGGATCTCCTGCAGAAATAAATATGTTGGATGTAGATCTGGCCAATATGAAAATCGCACGTATGGCTGACGCCCAGGTTATACTGGTGGCAGATATCGATAGAGGAGGTGTTTTCGCTTCCATTGCAGGTACCTTTGCACTGCTTCCAGAGGAGGATAGAAAGCGAATTAAAGGTATTATTATTAACAAATTCAGAGGAAATCTGGATATATTGATGCCAGGAATCAAACAGATAGAAGAAATAGTTGGAGTTCCAGTATTAGGTGTTTTACCCTATGATGATAGCCTTAAACTCCCTGAAGAAGATTCAGCATCTTTATCTGAGCATAAATACCATAAAAATGAGAAAATCAACATAGGAGTTATGCGGTTTCCAAGGATAGCTAATTTCACTGATATAGATCCATTGGAATATGAACCAGATGTCGGTATAAAACTAATCGAGGTAGGAGATAATATAGGAGAGGTTGATGCTTTAATACTTCCCGGTACCCGGAACACCATCAATGATATGTTAGCCATTGAAGAAGCAGGTTTTACAGATGATATTCGTAGTATATACCAGGAAATACCAGTTTTTGGCCTATGTGGCGGGTTTCAGATGTTGGGAACTAAAATTATCGATAAATCTCTTAAGGAGTCTAAATTTGGCTCTGTAAATGGTATGGCACTTTTAGATATGAAAACCAGTTTTGGGAAGATTGAAAAGATCATAACCCAAAGTCAGGGTGAATTAATGGGTGGGGGGTTGTTTGAAGCCCTTAAAGGAAACCTGGTTAAGGGTTATGAATTGCACGAGGGCACCACCATCTTAAAGGATGTGAAACCACTTTTTAAAATTATAAAAGGATGCGGCAACTATCCAGGTTCAGGATACGATGGAGCAGTAGATCAATTAGTATCCGGAACCTACTTTCATGGTGTTTTTCATAATTTCCACTTTAGAAGGTTCTTCACCGATTATCTGCGCGATAAAAACGATATGGAAAAGTTAGGCTTCTCTGTGGATAATTTTGAAGATATAAAAAAGTTTTCCATCGAACGTTTAGCCGATATATTTGAGGCTAATATCAAAATGAGTTTATTCGAAAAATTGATTAACGAACGCTCATAATCGTTTTTTTAGAAATTAACTATTATCTATATTTTTGTAAATTTTTTCATTACATCCCGGGCAAACTTAGTTTTTACCAGTATAGAAATCTTCATTCCTCTATTAAGAATCATATCTGGCTTTGGGATGGTTATGTTACCATTTTCATAAACAGCTACAATTATGAAGTTCTCGGTGGGGCTAATATCTCCTATTCTTTTTCCGATTACGCCCTTGTTTTCCAGGGTGATATCCAATAATTCTGCATCTCCCCTGCCTAAAACAACCAGATCTGCGATTTTTGGTCGGATAATTAACTTCTCCAGGTAGCTGGCCGCAGTTAGTTCTGGACTGATAACTGAGTCCACACCGATTTTTTTAAACGCCGCCCCATGGCTGGGATCACTTACCCTGGCGATGATCTTAGATACATTGTACTCCCTAACCAGAACGCATGCCAATAAATTGGTCTCATCATTCCCTGTTGCTGCTACAAAAACATCAGCATCCTTTAAATTAGCTTCATCCAGAGTTTTTATATCAGTACCATTTCCACAAATAACCAGGGCATCTAATTCAGAAGCAGCATTATTACATAAATTAGATTCACTCTCAATAAGGGTTACATCATGTCCATCAGATATTAAAAAGGAAGCTAGGTTTAGTCCTACTCTTCCACCACCCATCACTACTACATACATAATTAAACACCGAAAATATTGAAATACAATTTTTAAGCGATTTTATTTAATAAAATATGATTCAAACATCTCATTCTAAATTTTTTTATTGGAAACTATTTATTAAAATTTAAAATTGAAAACATAAGTGTATGAACAATTCTTTTTTTATATTAAACTACATTATACTTTATTTTATTTTAATTTTTTACCTTTTGTAAGTAGATTATGCTAATACATATATTTTTCTATATCATCAAATTTTTAGAATTAAGATATTTTCTAATAATAGTTAATCCAACTTTCTATTCATAAAAAATGATAATAAGATATTTTAATTATTAAAAAATTAATCAGATTATTAAACTTCAAAAAAAATTTATTTAACAAAATTTGTAATAATAATTGGTCTTTTAATAAAAAATAAACATTCCTTGTCTTAAGCTACAACATGTACCGGGACTTTAGATCCTCTAACCACTCTTTCTGTTGTATTACCCTCAATCAGTCTTTCTAATCCATGTTTACCTGATTTTCCAATGGTAACCAGATCAATATTTTCATCATCTATAGTTTTCAGGATAACATCTGCAGGTTTGCCCTGTTTGATCATGGTAATGAGGTTAACATTTTTACAATGCCCTTGGCACTGGCTTTCTTCAAGCCTATTTTTAAACTTCTCCACAGCTTCTTTTCCTTCATTTCTTAGCTGTTTCTCCACCTGTTCACTAAGCTCTTTCTGTGGTATGGCCTTTAAATACGAAGTATCTATAACATAAAGAACAATAATATCACCACCACTTACATTAGAAATCGATATAGCGTGTTCTCCTGCTTTTTCAGCTGCTTCTGATCCATCTGTAGGCATTAAAATTCTATTGAACATAATTATCTCCATAATTTGATCTGTTATATGTAAAAATTTTTTGTCTTATTAATTCGATCTATATGATTATTTTTGTTTTAAAAAAATAAAAGTTTATGCAGAAATGAATCTGCATTATTTCAGTACAAATGGAATAGCGATGGTCAATATTATGAATAAGGTAGCTATAATACCAATAACAACCATTGGAATTCCTGCTTTCAATATCTCTTTTATGCTAACGTATTTAGTTCCATAAGCCATGGCCACTGTAGGATCTGCCATTGGGAACAAGAATGACAATGAACACGCTATTGCTATAGGTACAGCATAGATTCCTATAGGTTGACCCTGTGCAGTAGCTAAAGTAACAGATAGAGGTATTAATATCGCAGATAATGCTATGTTGGACATTACCTGGGTTATTAAAACTGATACTATCATCAGTACCACCATGATCAGCAGAGTGGATGGATTACTACCGAATAGAGCTAATATATCGTCTATCATCCAATTTGCTGCGCCAGTATTGAGAAGTGCAGCCCCCAAGGATAATGCCCCTCCAAAGAAAACTATAAGACCCCAATCAACGTTTCTTTGAGCATCAGTCCAGTCAATTATTTTAAACGCCAACATTAGTACGGCACCAATTAAAGCAATAGAATAACTATTCAATCCTGTAACACCAGTTGTAACCCATAAACCTATGGTGAAAAGTAGAACTACTAGTGCTATTTTTTCTTTTTTAACCATAGGACCTAATCCTTCCATTTTAGAAGTAATGGTTTCCTTTCCACCTATTATTCCCTTAACTTCTGCAGGGAAGATCCATCCCAGACCTTTCCAGATCACCAGCATCATTATTATAGCCAGTGGAAAACCAAAGATCATCCAGTCTACGAAGGGTATATTGGTGTAAGCTGCCGCCATCAGGTTAGGAGCGGTTCCTATCTCTGTACCGAATCCTCCTGCCAGTGATCCGTAGGATGCTCCTAAAACCATTGACTTAGCAAAGTTACTTTTTCCTTTATCCGGGTCATTCACCCCCATCATAGGTATGATTTGTTTTATAATGGGAAGAAGCATGGCAAAAGCTACAACGTTTTCAATGAATGCAGAGAGAAGTCCTGTAGAAAATACAGCTACAAAAAGACTCCTGCCAGAACTGGTACCCAGTTTATTAAGCATAGCATAGGTTAAACGTTGGGCCAGACCACTTTTTCTGATCGCTTCGGCGATTATAAAACCACCAATCATTAGGAAAATTATGGGATTTGCAAAACCAATAACTGCGTTTGTAAAACTTTCAACTCCAATTATTGGTTGGATAAACAGAATTATAAGAGAAGTAACTGCCAAATGTAATGCTTCGGTAGCCCACATAATAACTGCAAAAACTAATAAACCTAAAGCAGCATGACCTGATACGCCTAAACCTGGCGTAGGTATTAACATCACAAGAATAAACGCTAAAATGGCTAATGGTATACCTAATTTTTGTAGATTGACGTGCGTTTTTTGTCCCTCCTTTTTCATTTCTTATTTAAAAATTTTTAAATAATCTCAATAAAGAATGGGTTAAAATAACTATAATATAATTTTATCTAGTTGCTAATATTAAGATTTATTAAATTTATTTTAACCGTCGGAAGTATGTTTCCTACTACTTCTATTTATGATAATTCAAAGTATGATTTAAAGTTTTTGATTTGAAAGTTCCATGATCATCCTAATTAATAGATAAAATTTTTGAAAATTAGTTATTATAAGGTGTAGATTGTCTAAAATTCGATTTTTTGTATAAAAATTTCTAAATCTATATAGGCGAGTAACACACCAAAAATTTATATATCATAAACCTGAAATCAAGGTATGCTTTACAAATAGCATCTATGCGGCGTTAGTCCAGCCTGGTTAAGACACTGGCCTGCCACGCCAGCGACCCGGGTTCAAATCCCGGACGCCGCATCGCGGCTGTAGTCTAGTCTGGTTAGGACTTGGGCCTTCCAAGCCTACGACCCGGGTTCAAATCC
>JAJFTX010000093.1 GCA_021372715.1 Methanobacterium sp.
GATGATAAGTAAACAATCAATGGAGGATAATCCATAGGGACACCCGGAGGATAATAAGAGTGCATATCCCATTCAATGCCATTTATTTTTGTATCCCCGATATAACCATGTTCAATAAAATTTTGGGTAAGTCTATAATTATAGTATGAATCCAATTCAAACATATAAGGAAGACCATTGGAATCTTGGTAGTACCCCTTATACTCATTTATAGTTCCGGGAAGGTTGATTGAATCGAGTCTGATCAAAAATCCTAAAGAGAATATGAAAATGACACATATAATCTTTGTCAGGGTTTCTTTATTAACCATTTTTCATAATTCCTCATAAAAACTGATTTCAATAAATCAGTTATGTTGAAGTTATAGATGTATCGAAGGATAAAACTTCAAAAAATGTAATCTAATCCCATTCACAATTTAATCTGTAATTTTCCATATAGTAACATCTTTATTTTCGTAAATGCTCTTGTAATATGTGCTGTTACTTTTCATCATAACTAATTTGGTAAAAAGTGAATCTTCAAAGCCTTTATCCATAACAACTGATTGATTAGTATCCATTATTAAAATAATTGAAAAATCACTATTATCATTGGGATATTGTTTTTTTATGCTGTTATTATCAATTATCATAACACAGAAGGGAGTTTTATTATTAAAAGTTACTTCTCCAGTTTTTAGATCTAAAACTACATTATTATCTGATTTTAAAATATTATCCGTACGATTCATATGTCCTACACTATAAGTTATATCCGCACCTTGCTGTTTAGTAAAATCCCAACCTACACCAAAATGGAATATGGAATATCCTTTAGAAACCATACCATTATTGGTAATAAGAATATATGGTCTAGGATTGGAAGGATGTGAATAATTTAATATATTTTCTGCTTGTTTATCATTAAATTCGTAACTATTTTTTAAGATAGATAATGCAGATTGTTTATCAACCCCCAATATATTATTTAATATGTCTACACTTTTAGTTGTATTTTTTGTGTATCCATCTAGAGTTAAATATCCATAATCCCCATTAGTGGCAAGCATCCGGAAAATACCGACTGAAAGACTTTCATTATCTGTGGAAAACGCCTTATCTATCCAGTATTCCCTGGAAACTGAGGGAGAAAGTTTACCATAAATATAAGCATCGTCAAAATTTCTTTTAGACAAAGTTTCGATATATCCCATTCTTCCATCAAAAACAACCGGTCGATCAGCAATTGCAGTGTAAAAATGCCCCCATGTCCAAGCAGTTATAATTACCGTATCATTAGAAACATTAGACGGATTATTAATCCACTCTGCAGCTGCATTTAAATCATCATTAACAAGAGGTATTAACCCATAATCATTAGTATAAACATTTATTATTACTGGAGAGATAATTAAAACAACAAATAATAAAGGTAGAAGGTTAAATAAAGATTTCTTTCTGAATATTTCCGGTAACTTATCCAATTTCTCTCCTTTACTGCTAAATTTCATATAATCAGTAATCAAACCCACTAAAAATCCTGTACTAATCACTAAAGGCGGGATTAACATTATAATAAATCTACCACCGCTTAAGATAGTAAAAATACCTACAATGGTCCAAATAATTAAAAAAGAATAAAAAAACCAGTTCATTTTATTTAGAAATTGCTTTTTGAGTTTTTCATTAATTAAAATTCGGTACATACATAGAAAACCCAGTATTCCCCCGAAAAATGATATGCCAACCCCTAAAAATACTTGTTCTACAGCAGGTCTAGAGAGTTCAGAAACCATTGTATACATATAAGGAAATGGCAACCAAACATTCGGACTAGATAAAAATTCAAATGGACTATAAATAAGATTAATCAAACTTAAATAGCCACCTAAAATGCCAGCAAATACAATAGTCAGGATTGTGAAGATACCTAGAATATAAAATGAATTTTTAACACTTTTACCCTGGAATTTGTCCCAGATGAAATATATTAGTGAGAAAATAACCAGTAAATAAAAATAATACTGCCAACCATTCCAAGCAAGAGAAAACATAACCATGAATACAGCGGCTAGCATTACAAATCCTATCCGATTTCTAAAATTATCACTAAGAACAGCCTCCATAAAGAACCAAACCACTAAAAGGGGAAAAATCATATTGAACATATCAGTATCGTACCAGCCAGGAACTGTTCTAATAAAATAATAAGGAGCCAAGCTCATTAAAAGTCCAGCTGATGCCGCTCCATATTCATTAGTAAATCTTCTTAAAAATAAATAGGCAACTACCCCAGCCAGAGGTCCTATCAATGCAGGTAACCAAAAACAGGTGCTCAATAATGGTACGCTTCCAAAAATATTAACTATTTTATAAAATAAAGCACCTAAATAGGGTAATAATGGTGGATAATCCATAGGCACTCCTGGAGGATAATAAGAAAGCGTATCCCATTGTTTGCCATTTATTAAAGTCTCCCCTATATAACCATGATCCAGAAGATTTTTGGTAAGTCTATAATTATAGTATGAATCCAGTTCATAAAAATAGGGAAGCCCATTATCATCCTGATAATAAGCCTTATCATCACTTGGTATTCCAGTAAGATTAACGGATTGAAATCGGAGAAGGAAACCTAATGAAAAAATAATTAAAATTATAATTATCATTACAAGTAGTTCCTTTTTCGACATTTAATCTCCATTACTTGGATTTATGGCCTAAAAAATAATTATTTATTTAAATTTAGATATTTAATATATAAAAACGTTGATAGAAATTTATATATTTTTTTATCATTTTTTAGAAATAATCATAAATCCATATAAAAAGTTGATAGGGGAGTTTAAATTATGTTTTTATCACAGAAAATTAAAATTTTTCCCTATAAAGAATTTTTACTTATCACTCTCTTAACTACCATTATAGTGGTTATTTTTTTTTACATAGGAAATTTATTCACCAATGGACTTGAATTTATAGTCGATTCCAGCTACTATTTAAAAATGTCCTATAATCCATTCACATTTATCAGCGCCCCATATAGTTATCGCCTATTAACTCCTTTATTAGTCTATTTACTCCCATTAGAACATTATATAGGATTTATAGTAGTTAATTTAACAGCCTATATCTGTACTACCGTATTATTCTATTATTACCTTAAAAAACTTAATTTCACAACTCCTTACATAATATTAGGTTCTCTATTTTTCTTATTATCCCCTACAATATTATATTCCATAGTCAACGTAACATTAATCGATGCTCTATCTTACCTATTCTACTTATTATCTTTTTATGCCATATTAACCAAGAATGATAAATTATTTCTAATTTCTCTTATTTTTGGTGTCTTAAACAAGGAAACTATGCTACTGACTATCCCCCTTTTTTTCATGTTCAAATTAGATAAAGGGATATTAAAAGCTTTGAAATCAACCATATTAATTTCATTACCTGCCCTACTACTATTTCTATATGTAAGATATGCACTTGGTTTTATTAACTATCTCTCGTGGGAAACAATATCAAATATTATTTTGTATCATCTATCTTCTTTAAGCTTATTCAACAGCCCTTATCCTGCATTTGGAACCTTATGGATAATAGCTCTCTTAAATCTAAGTAAAAATAATAACCCATTTATCAAAAAAACCATTTATTTATTGCCTTTGATCATAATGCAGCTTTTCATTGCCACAGATACTTATAGATTATTATTTTTGGCATTTCCTATTATTATTCCCCTAAGTTTGTATTTAAATATAAATGAAAATACTAAAAGAATCCTGATGCTACTAATTTTATCAATAATCATCTTAATTAGTTATTCAGTCTTTTTCAATGTATCCACAATCCCTAACATACTTATTTTAATATTTTTACCGTTGGAAATTTTGATAACCGGTTTTCTTCTAATATTATTGTATAAAAAAAATTTGATAAATAAAAAATAATAAATCTGATTAAAAGGGATGATATTATTATTAAATTTTGAGATTATTACACCATTAAATAGGAATAAATTATTTGTAAGATAATAAAACATATAATTATTAAGAATTAAAAATTTATGAGGGAAAAATGCCATTCAAAAATATTCTTGGATCAGGCCAGGACAGTAGAGTTAAAAATTTCTTTAGAGGGTCCGATGATATAAGTAATCTTGAAAATGCTAAAATCCAGGAAAATGTATCCATTGGTGTGGAATATAAAAAAAGATCAAAACCTCCTATTATTGGTGAAAATGCATATTTACGTTCCAATACTGTTATTTATAATGATGTGGAAATTGGAGATAAATTCAAAACAGGACATGGTGTAGTTATCCGTGAGAAAACCCAAATAGGAGATAATGTCCTTATTGGTACTAATTCTGTAATAGAAGGAAATTGTACATTCGGAAGTAATATCAGCATCCAATCAAACGTTTACATTCCCATAAGAACCATTATTGAAGATCATGTTTTTATTGGACCATGTGCTTGTCTGACGAACGATAAATACCCTATAAGAATAGATTTTGACCTAAAAGGCCCTATATTACGCAGGGGTGCTTCTATAGGTGCTAATTCTACTTTTTTATCTGGAGTAGAAATAGGTGAAGGGGCTATGGTAGCTGCTGGTGCAATAGTAACACATGATGTACCCTCATATTATTTGGCAATAGGTGCACCAGCCCGTATTAAACCGCTTCCACCACGTCTAAGAACTTTAAATAAAATATAAATTTTTATTTTTAATTTTTTATTCTATTGCTCCTTTAAGAAAAGTATATAGCTAAATAATTTTAGATTTAATATCATGAAGATTTCCTTAGTCATTCCCATGTACAACGAGGAAGAAAACGTTGCCAAAACATTAGAAGAAGTGACCAATGTTTTAAAAAAATTTGATGACTTTGAAATCATAGTAGTGGATGATGGCAGTACAGATAATACTTACCAATTGACCTATGAATTAATATCCTCTGATTCTCGAATTAAGCTCTTAAAGCATCCGGTGAATATGGGAATGGGAAGAGCGTTAAGAACCGGTTTTGAAAAGGCAGAAGGCGATGTTATCATCACCATTGATGCTGATTTGAGTTATGATCCTTCTTTTATTCCAAAATTGATTGATGAACTTGACGAACCAACGGATATAGTAATTGGATCTCAATACATGGAAGGTGGAAAAACAGAGAATATACCTGCCTTAAGACTTTTTATAAGTAAATCTGCTAATAAAATTGTGGGATATGCTATGGCTGATAGTATAAGCACTGTTACCGGTGTTTTAAGAGCATATAGGAAAGAAGTTTTGGATTCTGTGGAATTAGAGTCTAATGGAACAGAAATAAATCCAGAAATAATCTCTAAAGCAAGAGCAGTTGGATTCAACATAAAAGAAATCCCTGTTACCTTAAAAGGCAGGGAACTTGGTGAATCAAAAGTAAGATTTAGATCCACAACCATCTCCCACCTGTTATTCACTTTTTTTGAAAAACCAATGATATTATTCGGCACAATAGGTCTTATTATTTGTTTAATTGGAGTTATAAGTGCTATTTATTTATTTTATGAATATTTAATAGGTACTTTAGATCCAACCAGGCCATTGATGCTTTTTATGGTTTTGATGATACTTTCAGGTATACAAATATTGATTTTTGGTTTTGTAGCTACACAGATCAGTCTTCTTAAAAGAGAGATATATGTGGTTCAAAAGGAGAATAAACTCTTAAGGAAGAAATTGAAATAATCCCATTGTATTTTCATCTGTTTTTTATGGTGTTTTTATGGAAACCCCTAAAGTTACAATAGTTATCGTTAATTGGAATGGTTGGGAAGATACTATAGAATGCCTGAAATCCCTTTATCATGTTAATTATACTAATTTTAACATTATTATTGTGGATAATCATTCACAAGATGATTCGGTTAAGAAAATTAAAGATTACATCGAAAATAAAAAGCTTATCCTAATTGTTAATGATGAAAATTACGGATTTGCAGAGGGAAACAATATTGGAATAAGGTATGCACAAAAAAATTTTAATCCCGATTATATTTTACTCTTAAATAACGATACCATTGTTGATAAAGAATTCTTAG
>JAJFTX010000099.1 GCA_021372715.1 Methanobacterium sp.
GAACCATTTACAGCACTTATTTGTGCATCCCCAGGGTTACTGCCAGTTACAAAGCAAATAATCTTGGATGTGTTTGGTTTGTCTGGAATGTTTACGTTAACACTTCCTATTGTATTTGCTGTTACTGATGGAACGACAACATAGCCCGATTTGACTTTGTTATTTATATTGTTAAATGACGAATAAAAAAAAAGACTAAAAATTTTTAAATATTTAATAATTATTTATTTAATTTTTTAAGATTCTCATTCAAAAGCTTATTTTGACGATACAATAATTCATTCTGCTTAATAAGAATCTTATTCTGGTCTATGATGGCTTTAAACCCAGCTCCAATCATTTGTTGAGTTGCATCAAAGCTTAATAGAGTTCCTGCTCTCATCCACTTTGTACCAGCTTCATGCATGGCAAGGTTACTCATATCAGATTCAATCGATTTAATTAAATCCTCATCATCCCTACTTGAATGGAAAAGTAAATTATTTACCCTTTTTTCTTCTTTAACTCTAACTTCCGCTTCCATTTTAGCTGCCTTAATCTCCTTCTTTCTTTCCTCAACTTTTTGTCTTAGTTCAGGATCCTGGGCTAGTTTGGATTTTTCAGCGGAGAGTTTAGATCCATCACGAAAACCAAATTTTTCCAAGGGGGTACCACATTCAGGACAAATATCTCCTTTTTTGCCTGTTACTTCATTCCACCAGCATTCTGTATTTGGGCATCGGTATATGTCTAACATTCCCATTTTATCACTTCTTGTTGAGTTTTATTCTTTAGTTATGTTATTAAATTTTTCTCTTTGAGTAAAAGGAATTAAAAGAAGGATTAAATTTGATCTAGTAATGTCTTCTTTTTTTCTTCAAATTCCTCTTCAGTAATCACACCAAGATCTTTAAGTTCACCTAATTTTTTCAAAGATTCTAATGGGTTTGCTTCCTGAGGAGTAGGTGCTAGGTTTTGAACTTGGGATTGGGCCTTGATTTGATTAAAACTGTTCATTTTTTCTCTTATTAAATTATAATAATGTTCTAATGCTTTATCTTTTGACATTAAAGAATATTCAATGCTTGATAAGTATATTTGGATTGCTCCAGAGCCTAATGTTTTAGGAGCATCATAATCAATGCTTGTAATCTGATCATATCTAAGATGTTTAATTCCACGATCTTTTTTACGAACTACTGATTTTTTATAAATAATTAATTCTTCATCAGCAATTTCAACAACACCTATTAAATCTTGCTTATTATTATGAGTACTTAATCTACCAGGAGCAACTTCTCTTAAAACAACTTTAAAACGAGTATTATCAGAATCAGGTAGTCCTTTCAACAATTTAGGTTTATTTGGTTCAGTTACAGGTGTAGGAGATGATTTTTTATAAAGCTGTTCTGCATATTCATCAATTTTGGCCTTAATCTCTTTATCTTTTTTAAATACTAATTGATACGAATCTGTAGGGGTATTGAACTCAATATTAGGTAACTTAGTAAAACTTTTCTGATTGAACTTAAAATCTCTAACACTCACAAAATAAATAGTTAATGTCGGTAATTCCTTTCTAAGCATACTTTTTCTTTTTAAAATCATTGCTTCTTCAGTGAATTCAATAGTTCCCGGACCATTTTCTATTTTTTTAGTCGATAATTTTGTCTTGACAATATTTCTGACTTTTATTTCCCCGTTTAAGTTACCCATTTTATCTCCTCATTTTTTTTGTATCATTGTATTAATTATTAAATTTTTTCTTTTATTTCTTAAAAAACACATTTGGAGGAATACAAAACATGATAAATGAAAAAACCATACTGCGAGTTGGAAGTAAGGAAACAGAGAATATAAAAGCATTACAGTACAGGTTAAAAGCCGTGGGATATTACAAAGGATCCATTGATGGAAAGTATGGGCCTGTTACCAGGGCAGCTGTGATCTTATATCAGAAGGCTAAGAAGTTGGTCCAGGATGGAGTTGCAGCTAAGATAACACTACGAAGTCTGGGATTATTGCACACCACACCTACACCAAGACAGGTAAAACCTACTGTTTTGTATAATTCTGATAAAGATGCTGACTTGAAGGCTGCTGCAAATGCCCTTGGTGGTAAGTTTAGTAATTTAACAGGGGCTTATAATCTCATTAAAGCTAATGAAGATTATAAAAAATATTTTGGTGATGTTAAAAAATGGGAGGAAGAATTGAAAGGCAATAACAACTGTGTAGATTGGTCCCAATTTTTAGCTCATATCATGGACAAGTTAAATGCAGTTGCAAAGTTGGGATACAAGTACAAATATGTTCGAGCATACTGTGAAATATCCAAGATTTGGCATGTTTACCTGGAAGTTACAGGTGGAGAATTTGGATCCTCAAAGGTAGATGTTGATGGTGCAGCTGCTGCATCAGATGGTAGTAAATATCCACTTGGTAAAGCATGGTGCCAAAACAGTAAAACTAAAGAGTATAATCCTGGTTATGCAATGAAGGATGATGGAATCTGAAAAATAAGAATTCAAAGCCCTCTCTAGGGATAAGAGAGGGTGTTTGAATATGAAATGGGCATGATTTGGGGCATGACCCATCATAGATTCCTTTTAGGAAGTATATAAGATTTGTTCTATT
>JAJFTX010000109.1 GCA_021372715.1 Methanobacterium sp.
AGGTTTTACAAATTCTGGATGGGAATCACAGTCAATATATGGACTTTTCAACGTGACAGCAGTCTCAACCACCTATATAATAGCCTATGCCCAGAGTAACGGCATCCCAGTATATTCCATAAATAGTGATAATATAGATGAAATACTACCCAAACTTAGATTAGCCCAATGGGTAATAGATGAAATAAGGAACGATGTTAACGCAGGTTATCAGGTTATCATTCCTGAAACGGAAGTTACCATTGGACAGTGGCATGGTATTGGCTGGGCAGTTCTCGGTTCCAATGGCTTCGGAGCTTACATAATCTCTGGTGGATTGAACAGTAATTCCACGAATTCTACATTCCTTGGGGGATGGGGAACTGAGCCTATGAATATAATGGATGTCTTAATAGCTTTAGAACGGAATTGGATTCCATTTGTCTCTTTCCTGGATTCTGGGGAGGTAAATAAAGATCAATATCTTTTGGATACCATAATTGCTGCTGCAGCATTAACAACTGGAATTGCTCTTCTATTTATGGAGGCAGGAACAACTGCATTTGCGATTACTTTAGGTATTTCATTTATTTTAGGCATAACGGGTTTAATATCAGTTGTAGGGCTTGTTTACTCTTGGGTAGGGGTTGCGTTACTGTTACTGTCGGTTGCCATCTTGGCTATTGCATTATATAAACTTTACGTAGATCCAAATGGAGAGATCATAGAGGTGCCTTATCCAAATTAGTAGTGAGTACATGAAAAAAGACATTGTACATTCATTTGTTAAAAATATTGAGTTAATGGATAGGTATAGATACTATTATTCTAACATGAATAGAGTAAGCTTTTTTGAAAGACAGAAGCTTTCTAAAATGGTTGATAATAATCTTAGAGAATATGATAGATTTTTATGGGCACGTGTCCAAGGGGAAAGTGAAGAAATTGTAACGCCGAAGCAGAGTGAATCAAATAATAATTATTTTTTTGCAGCTTTTATTAGTTATCTGCTCTGTGTTATGGTGTTTGCCACTTTTGCTCGGGTATATTTTTTTCAGGGGGCTGTATTTATTGGATTTATATCCATTTTGGGTTTTTTAATTTTGCTTGTGGCTCTTGTGTTTAAAATTGCTGTACCTAGGTGGAAGTGGTCGTTTCGGAAGATTTTTAAACTGAGGAATCTGGTTCAGGAGCTTATAAATGATGCAATTGAATTTTTTAGAGAGGGGGGCTTAAATCCGGAGAATTATCCATTAGCACTGAATTTCAATGATTATAATGGTTTAAAGCAGATTAAGGAAGAAAAAAAACTTTTAAGCAAAAATTACATTTTTTATTTGAATTTAAATGTGATAAACACTTCAAAATTTATAGAAGAGGAAATTTCTGAAGAAAAAGTGCATAGTGCTGCTTTGAGATTTTTTATCAAGGCTTTAATACTGGGAGCTTTATTCATTGTGGTGATATTTTCGTTGGTGATACTTCTACATCGGTTTGGAATTTTGAAACTGTAGGTTGTGTTCATGAATAAAGACATATTTTATTCTTTTCAGGAATCTATTGAGGCTATAGATAAAGGTAGGGGCAGATGTTTATCTCATGAAGATTACTGGATTAATATCATTTTTCCAGGTAGAGTGTCGCTTTTGATGTCAGAATGGATTTCGATGGAAGATATTGATAATTTAGAGGGGTACGATGACTTGCTTTGGCAGAGGGTTCACAAGGAACTAGGGCCTTTGATGGGTCCTTATGGATTTTGTGCTCCCCCTACTCGGTTGTTTTATTTTACATTGTTATTTGCCCTTTTTTCCTGGTTTATCCTTGGAATTTTGGTGGGGAGGTCGTATCTATGGCCTTTTGGATTTATAGATTATGGAATGAAATTGATTTTAGTCCTTCCCTGGTGGGTGTCTCTTATCTTCCTGGCTTTTTTAGCGGGTGTATTTGTTTTTTTATTATGGTCTATAAGGAGTAAAGTCAAGAAGTGTGATGGAAAATTGGCAGAGAAGTCTGATGAATTGAAAGAGCTTGTGCAGGATTTAATCGAAAGTGCATTGGGATTATTTAAAGAAGAGAACATAGATCCACAAGAATATCCTTTAAGACTTAAATTCAACGATTATCATGGATTGGAATATTTTAAAGAAGAAAAGGATTTAGAGAAATATATTGCTTACTTGGATGTTTGAGGATGGTTT
>JAJFTX010000132.1 GCA_021372715.1 Methanobacterium sp.
CAGCAGGGCAAGAACATTCTAAAAATGTTTCAATTTCAGATGGAGTCATCCATGATCCGGATCTGATTAAAGCATCACATACAGATACATAGGTTAATATATCTCTTAGTTGGGGTTCATCTAACTCTAGTTTACTTAAATTTCCTTTAATTTCATCTGATAATGATCGGACTATATTCTCATCTTGAAGGGGTATGATAATCATCGCCTGAATTTCTTCAGCTCGGAAGTATGTACCCCTACTAATTTGGAAGAGGTCTTCTTTAAGTACCACTCCCCCTATATCTTCTATAGTTTCTTTAAATTCGTTGAATCTATAAACACCGCCATTGAAGAGGAAAATTTCATACATTTAACCACCATAATTTCTAATTTATTTGTTAAGTGATGATTTGAAAGAGATATTTGGTTATTATTATAAGAGTTTATGAGGTTAAATAAATTTTGAACGATAATAAATCCCGAATTGAGCAAATTGTCATTATAATTGTTTAATAAAATAGTTTTTAAACCGATTAGTTCCCGGTCAACTTAATAATTTGTTCCAGAACTCACTTAATAAATGATTAGTTTTCTAATAGGCTTTATGTCGGTAATATTTTTTTTTAATGATCAGGATGCAGTCTATCATATCTACTTTCTAGAAGATGTTTATTTTTTTTAATAAACAATCTAACGGCTTCTTTCCAAGCGTAATTCAGTTTCCTGTTTTTGAATTTGATATGGGCTATTTCTCGTAGTTCTTTGATATCATCACTGTTTTCATCTTTCCAAGTTGCTTTGATTTCTTTTATAGTGAAAAGGTATTCTTTGTAATCATCTGCATGCATGACTATTACTGAATCATCTTTAACGAATCCGCTGGTGTTTTGACCAACATTTGGTTTTACTATTTTGCCGGTGAATTTACCTTTATACTGTCTGATATCTTTTAATCTCATTCATATCACCTATAAAATGATTTAGAGATAAGTTTAAAGGTATTTTGGAGGTAATTTCCATCTCCTGATTATAAGTCTAATAATAATTTTAGAGAGAAATAAAATATTTACTCTATTATCAGTTTACAATTATAATATATATTTTAGAAAATTTATATTTTAAGGAAAATAGGATAAGATATCTAATCTAACTAATCATCTAATTTCCATCTCACAATTTAATTCATTAATAAAAATATAATTAATCAGTATCATATTTAACAACACTAATACCGGTATTTTCACCTAAAACCTCGATATGAATGACCCAGTTTGGATTAGTTTCATCTGGCTTACCATTTAATTTTTCAATCTTTTTATAGAGAGATTTAATGAACTCTTCTTTTGATCTTATGAATTTTTTCCCCCGTATATTACAATCGATAGTAAATGTATCTCCATTTTTTATCTTTTTTTTACTAATTTTCATGATCTTACTTTCTATCCTCTCTGGCCTGGTTAAAACCACATTATCGATGGGAATAAACTTTAATCTATTTTCTATACCTGAATTTGTTAATTTTTTAGCAGTTTTAATATTATTCTGCTTTAATTCCACCATATAGATATTATCATATTCCGATTCTTTAATATAGAAGTTGGAGTCATGAATTTTAAGCTCCTTTTCGATCTGTTCCAGGGTATCTTCTTGGTACTGTGTTGGGTTATATTTTTCAAGTTCTACGATTAGGTCAAATTTCTCTGTGGGGTACATGAGTAACCACTCCCTAACATAATTAATATTATTAATTATAAAAGTAATATATTAACTTTGTGGTGATATCCAAAGTTCATTTATAAAATAAATTGGACTGGAGGACTTCCATATTAGGTTGGTATTGCTGGTTTAACTTAACCTGTGATTTATGAACTTGAGAATTTTCGTGAATTGAATAAAATTTTCAATCAAATTCCAAATTTTTGTTAATTTGATCATACTTTTTTTCATAAAAAAATATTATGCCCTTTTTTATTACTGAAATTTATCATTATCACTAAAAGTTGCTCTATAAAAACCTAAAGTCTTATTAATATCCGTATTTTATTTAATAATTTTTTTTACTTATTTATCATCCACTTATACAGGATTCAAGGGATAATCTATTTTTTTTATCTTTTATTGATTAAAATTATGAGTCAAAATTAAATAACTGGATAACTAAATAATTATAAGGGGTTTTTTTATGTCTTCTGATCTGAAATGTGATTTTTGCCAGAAAATTTTTGATCTAGCAGATCTTAGAAACCGTACTGGTGTTTTTCGTGATCGGGAACGTGCGGGAGTTAAATTATCTGAAATGCTTGAAGAGTATGAAGGTAGTGATGCGGTGGTACTGGGTATTCCTGCAGGGGGAGTGCCAGTTGCTATTCCTATTGCCAAGATATTAAAGCTTGATATGGATGTAGCAGTGGTCAGTAAAATAACTTTACCCTGGAATACAGAAGTTGGCTACGGGGCAATGGCTTTTGATGGTTCTGTGAAATTAAACCAGGATATGATAACACGAATGGGAATTACCGAAGTTGAAATTGAAAATGATATATCTAGCACTTCTGAAAAGATTAAGAGGCGTTTGATTAATTTCAGGGGGGATAAACCATTTCCTGATCTGGTAAATCGCATCGTAATTTTGGTGGATGATGGTGTGGCTTCTGGATTTACCATGCTGTCGGCTGTAGAAGCCCTTAAAAATAAAGGAGCGAATCGATTGATAATTGCAGTGCCCACCGCCCATCTACAAGCGCTGGAGAGAATTTCATATGAAGTGGATGGAATTTATTGTGCTAATATCCGGGGAGGCTGGGGTTTTGCTGTAGCAGATGCATATCAGGCGTGGTATGATGTGGAAGAACATGAGGTTATGTATCTATTGAAAGAAAGGAACAAATAATTTTAAATAGATAATAAAGACATCAAATTAATTTTATACTATATGTTAATTCTTAATCATCTGTTTTATGATTGAACCATCTAATTCATTTGAACATATGATTCCACCTTTAGAAAGTTGGTCTTCATTATCATATTGTAATAATTTATATATAAAAAGTAATATATTATTTATATGGATTGTCATGGTTCATTGAGCGTTGATTTTATTTTTGCCACTTTCATGGTATTGATCATGGTGGGTGTAATGTCAAATCTGGTTTCAGATAGGTTTAACATGGTTGATGAATCAAAAGAATTGATTGATTCACGTAGTTTAGCTGAAAGTATTGCTGGATCTATAAATCAAGTTTATGCTGGTGGAAATGGTCATTACATTAAGATCAGCACTCCTCCGGAGATTGGAAAAAATAGTAATTACTGTATAATGGTTAATTCATCGGGAGTTCTGGTAAGGCTGGAAGGAAGGAGAGGGATGGCTTATATGATTCCAGAATTGATATCCAACAGTCCTACATCTTTAAAGAGTTCGAATATCATTTTGTTTCCTGCTAGGGATTATATAATACTCAACAAGCAGGATGGAAATGGTGAAAACTGGATTGTGATAATTAATGAGTAGATAATGGGGTGGTTTTTTGGATGTAACGGGACAGATATCTGCAGAATTTATTATGTTGACTGGTTTCATGTTGTTGGTAACTTTTTGCGTGGCTATCTGCATTGGCCATGAAAGTGAATTAATCCATGCCATGGCCGCAGCCAGAAGCGGTGCTAGTGAAGGAGTAATAGCAGATTCTCAAGCGATTTATCCTGATGAGGCATATTCAGATTATAACAGAGTACATAATAGACTCATCAGTCCTTCTGGAGTAAAAATAATTAAAATTGACTATTTAGATCAGGGATATTATCCGTTATATAATCGTACCAAGATACAGCTAAGAATTTATGCCACCGGACCTCCTCTTAATAAAACTGATCTGAATTGTCTGGGGGAGCGTATTAATTTTCATGCACGTAAGAGTATCTGTGAAGTATTTAAGACAGAAAATCTAACCAATTCATTCTTCAACCCTGCATTTTCAGATAAGTATGTTTTTACTACGGGAGATGTACATTGGATTTAGTTTAACCCATTTTATTATAAATGTATTAATAATGCTTTTAAAATGGATAATACAGCATCAGGATTATTAAATGGATGTTTTTTTCTTAAATTTAATCTATTCTAAAAGAATATTAGTCATAAAATATAATATTATATTACAAATTTATTATCGGGTGAAGATTTGAAATCCAAGATTCTGATTATTGAGGATGAATTAATCGAAGCTATGAGTTTTGAGCAATCCTTAAAATCTGTTGGATTTGATGTGATTGGTATAAGTTCCACTGGTGAAGATGCCCTGACTAAAGTTGCCGATCTTAAACCTGATTTAGTTCTGATGGATATTATATTGAAGGGGGATATGGATGGTATTGAAACTGCAGCCAAAATTAACGAGAATTATGATATACCCATCGTTTATTTAACAGCACACCCTGAGGACAGCACAGTTGAACGTGCTAAGCAAACTTCGCCTTATGGTTATTTAATAAAGCCGGTAAATATTACAGTATTAAAAAACGCCATTGATATGGCCCTATACAATCATAGAACAGATAAAAAATTAAAGGAAAGTGAAAAAAGATTTAAAGCCAGTTTTAATCAAGCTCCGGTGGGAATGGTGTTGTCCGGTGCTGATAGAAGAATTTTTAAAGCAAATAAAACTTTTTGTCACATGTTGGGATATTCCCAAGAGGAATTGAAAGGCCGATTATTTTATGAATTAACCTATGCTGATGATTTAGAAATAAGCCATAAAGCAGTGGAATCATTATTTTCCGAAGAAAAAGAAAAGATTAATCTTAAAAAAAGATATGTTCACAAAGATGGTCATGTAATATGGGCAGATGTTAATGTTGTACTATTTCGTGATGAAAACCAAAAGCCACTATTTTTCATATCACACGTACAGGACATAACAGAGAGAAAGGATGCTGAAACAGCCTTAAAGAAATCAGAAAGTTTTATGGCTGATATGATTGATTTTTTACCGGATGCTACTTTTGCTATTGATCATGAGGGTAAGGTTATTGCTTGGAATCGTGCTTTGGAAGAGATGACGGGTTTTCTTAAAGAGGATATGTTGGGTAAGGGTGATTATGAGTATGCTATTCCTTGGTATGGTGAACGTCGTCCTATTTTAGTGGATCTTATTGGTTTAGAAGATTCTGAGTATGTTGATAAATATGATTTTATTCAGAGGGAGGGTCAAACTCTTAAGGCGGAGGTTTTTGTACCTTCTTTATATGATGATAAGGGAGCTTATGTTTGGGTTAAGGCTTCGAAGCTTTTAGATCATGAGGGACGGATGTATGGTGCCATTGAGTCTGTTCGTGATATCACCGATAGGAAAGAAGCAGAAAATAGGCTTAAAAGAAGTGAGCAGCGGTTTAGAGCTGTAGCCGAATCAGCAATTGACGGAATAGTCACAACGGATGTTAATGGTAAGATATTATTTTATAATGAGAGTTTAGGTAAGATATTTGGATATTCTAGAGATGAATTAATTGGAGAGAATTTAACCATTCTAATGCCGGATAGGTTGAAAAATGATTATTTGGAAGGTTTAAAGATTTATAAGGAGTCAGGGGAACATAGACGTTTGGGTAGGACTTTGAAAACTAAAGGTTTAAGAAAAGACGGTACAGAGTTTCCATTTGAAATGTCTTTATCTGCCTGGAAATCCAGTGGAAGAATCTTTTTCACTTCCATCATCAGAGACATTATCGAACGTAAAAAGGCAGAGCAAGCACTTAAAAAGTCAGAAAGGCTTCTAGCTGATATGATTGATTTTTTACCGGATGCTACTTTTGCTATTGATCATGAGGGTAAGGTTATTGCTTGGAATCGTGCTTTGGAAGAGATGACGGGTTTTCTTAAAGAGG
>JAJFTX010000136.1 GCA_021372715.1 Methanobacterium sp.
AAACCACTATTAAGAAATGGAGAAATCGTTTAAGGAATGAAAAATTGATTTATTATACTAATGATGGCTGGTGGAGCATCAAGGCAGCTGAAGACAATTATCAGACCACTTTTTCACCATTAGATGAGATATACAGCCATCTGACGTTAGGTCAGAGGGTTTCTTTTAAGTTTATCCAGGATCTTACTCATGGGAGTGAGAAAGCTACTAAATCTATTATTGCGGACCTGGAAAAGGAGGGTAAACTCAAGTTTTTAGGTCCTGGCTTCTGGAAAGTTACGGCTCCAGGAGATACTCTGGATAGTTTTGATAGTCCTGTTTCTTCAGATGATGATTTTTAAATGATTTTTAAAAAAGGATAGAATAGGGGTGACCAAACCCCTATACTATTGTTCTAATTTTCTCCTTATATACCTTTTTAAAGGTCTCAATTCAGCCAAAAGAGACACAAGAACGCTTATTACTTTTTTTAATATAGGTGTTATTAATGGTAAAATTGGTTTGAAATGCTGATTAGGTTCTAAGCAGCTGCTGACCAGCAGCAGTTCTTCAACCATAATATAAATTGTTTTTTATAACAAAGAAAAATCCGCCCTGGGGATTTGATTAGTGGTTTTCAGAGGCTGCGGTATTGCTGTAATTTTTATGGGTGGTGTTTTTTTTACTTCTTACTTTCCCGCTGCCCCCCCAGATTTGCCCTTCGGGACGCTCCAATTTTCGCAATTTTCCCGGCCTTCGGCCGGGATTTATTTTAGGCGAAAATTTCCGCTCAAATCTGGGGCCCCGGCAGCGGTGTATTGGTGTTAGCACATTAGGGGTTTTTTGGTTTGGATCTGAAGTTTTTTTCGCCGGGCACAACTTCGTCAAATGCTGTATAACGAAATTATCGCCTTGTTTAAGTTTAGTTGAATTTGCACCGTCACCCGGCGCCGGCTAAAGCCGTCAGCCGGCTGCCGGCACAAATTCAAGAGATTCCACGCGGCGCTAATATCGTCATACAGGGCATTTAACGAAGTTGGCCCGGCGAGAAGTTATCTTTTACACTATTTGTTTTCAGGGGAAGCACGTCAGGGTTTTTGGGGACTAGCCGGAACCCGGCGCCGGCCTTCGGCCGTCAGCCGGCTTCCGGCATGTGAGTACTTTAAAGGGTTGGGTATGGACTGTTAGTACACTAACAGCAATACCACAACTTCCAAAAACCACATAATCAAATGCCTGGGCGGATTTTTCTTTGGCTTAAAAGAAACAATGGTGTGAGGGGTGTTTTCCTGATTGAAGTTTGGTTCTGGACCTGCTACTTTGAGTTAAATTATCAAATTTCACTTTTCAATGTAGTATATGATCCAGCTCCTATGGACTGGACCAGGTCCAGGGGGAATGTGTGATGAAAAAATTGTTATCCTTGCAGGTGTCAGGTTGAAAGTTAAGCTCTCTTACAATACTAATAAAGCCAATCTATATTATTATGTTTTCAAATCTTCTGAAACTTCCTGTTAGTTTGTCCAATACATCTAGAAACATTTGTATCAAGAACGGTAAAAAACTATTATTTGATATATATTAAATGTGCAAAATATCTTATAAAAATCAATTAAATAGTTTATCTCCAGTAATATGGTGATAAAATTTCATCGAAACTTTACCACCTGCATAAATCAAAGATTCCTTGATTTTTAGAGTTAGGTGGCTCGGCGTTCGGCTCCGCCTCACTTCCTCGCCACCTGGCGAGACCAGGTGCAAAGCACCCGCAAAAAAAATTTCCAAGTAATAATAAAGTAATCGTTTTAAAGTATTCTTAAGCATTATCAGGGCTTCCAGTGGCTGTACTTGTTAATTTAACATGTTCAAGCCCTTTAAGCCTCATGATTTTCTCGGTAAGGCTGCGGATGTATTCCACATCTCCTTTTACTACAATTACTTCCAGGCAGTGGTTTTCACTCATATGCAAGTGCATAACCGCATTGATATACTGCCTGAATCTATGCTGGACATCGGTCAGATCCTCCATTACTCCGGTATAGTGATGATCGTAGATGACTGCTAATATACCAATATATTCGCCTTTCATCTCATTCATCCATTGATAACGGACAATGTAGTCTTTTATGGCATCTCTGATGCCTTTTGATCTGGACCGATATCCTCGGTCGTCAATGACTGCGTCAAACTGTCTGAGTAAGCTTCGTGGTAGTGACATGCTAATTCTCATTATGATGTTCCTCCAGGTACCAGTTTCAAATTTTTTTTTGATTTTTTTTGATGGGTGTTTTTTTTTATTATTTATTTATATGGTATATAAATAATAATAAATTATATGAACATAATAAAAATTGAAGAGAAATTGGATTCTGGAGTGAACATCATTTTTTATGATAAAGATATCTATCCTCTTTTTAGTAGATTAAATGAGGAATATAGATGTATTTATTTTAATGAGCCTGTGCCTGTCAAGATGCGGTTAATTGAACTTATTGAGAAAGTTTCCAGTAACAAGAGGCTTTCCCTCAGGCGACTTACAATCTCAGAGCTGAGGGAAATCTTTGTTAGGGAATTGGCATATGAAAGAATAATAATAATGTTCAACCATTTCGAAAGATTGACTAAAAGATCTGTGGAATTTTATCAATTCATCAACAGCCTTCCGAATGTGACCTTTATTTGCAGTTTTAAAAGGAACTTCAAACCTGAGGTTTATCCCTTTTTTAAAACTTTTTATATGGTAAACCAGGATGAATACCACCAAAAAAACAGCAAGGATGAAATAAATGTTACATATACCATTTATTTAATTCTAAGTTGCCTATGCTTTATCGTATACTTAAAAACTGCAACTTCATTATCCGTAGCATTTCTTTTGATAGGTGCTGCCTGGTTCGCTCTAATAATCTTCAGGACGTTTATCTATGTAGGAGGTAGAATTTAATGAAATTTTATACCCATATAGCTGGAGCTATCCTATTTTTTTTGATTTTAGCCCATTTATTACATATTCAGTATATATTGATTGGTATTTTTTTCGCAGCTTGGATTTCAGTGTTTCCAGATGTGTTGGATAAACTAATAAGAAATCACAGAGGCTTGGGACACTCTATAATATGGATCGTTCCTTTTAGTATTGTAGGAGTTTTTAATTTCACCATAGCAGCTGCGCTGCTAACAGGTTTTTTATCTCACATGCTCCTGGACATATTCACAGTCCATGGAAGCCCGCTATTATACCCCTTTAAAAAGACAAAATTTGTTGCTTTAGGTAAAAAGCGTAGGATACGAACAGGAACCAACCAGGATAAGGCAGTTTTTATTTTTCTTTTGTTCTTGATGATGCCTTTTCTTCTGTTTACAACAAACGCGGGGCAATTGA
>JAJFTX010000070.1 GCA_021372715.1 Methanobacterium sp.
TGAGATATTGAAAAGGTTTAAAATGGTGGGTGGTGTTGAATTAGTAAATAAATGATTAACCTTTAAGTAATTAATTAGTTAATTTGGATTTGTTCCTTCACTGCGAGCCAATAAATTAATAATTCATCTTCTTTTTCTTTATAATCCGGAAATTCTGTAGATATTATATGCCAGAATCGTTTATTATGATTCATTTCCAGTAGATGGGCAGTTTCATGAAAAACGATGTATTCTATGAGTGTTTGAGGTAAATATTTTAAGTATATATTGAAGTTTAAATTTCCAGCACTATTACAACTACCCCAACGGGATTTCATCCGGCGATATTTAATTTTTCCTTTTTTTACATTCAAATTTAAAGAAATTTCTTTAACCACTGAACATATTAATTCCTTCAATTCCTCATCAGAGCGGTTTAAATTCAGTTTAATTTTTTTGGATCTTTTTTCAGATTCCCTTATGTGGGATATTTTCTTATATACCCAGTTTTGATGTTTTTTTATTAGTTCCCGGGCATTATCCTGACCTTCTGGTAATATAACATATAGAATATCGGTTTTAATTTCTAATCGTGGATATTTTACCCGACGGTGCATGATTTTATATTCTATGGTGATGTCATTGATTTTAAGGGTATTTTCTTGGTTCATCTTGGCTCTATGATTTTTTATAAAAAAAAGTTAAAGTAAACATATGAATATTATTAGATTATACTCTAGTAAATCTCTCATAAAAAAGTAATTTTATTGTGAAGTAAAATCAAGATATATAATCCAGAAAATCCATATATTTTCATACATACATTCTAAATTCTTATTTCAAACTAGAAGATGGGATATTAAATAGATCAGAAACAAAACAGCTGAAATAAATATTATAAGGAGATATAAATGAATATTAGGGATATACCAAAGGCACAAAAAGGTGATAAACTTTTTTTATTAGGTAATGAAGCTGCAGTTAGAGGAGCATTGGAATCAGGGGTTTCTGTAGCCTCCACCTATCCTGGAACACCTTCATCAGAAATAGGAGACGTATTCTCAGCAATAGCAAAAAATTCAGGCATTTACTTTGAATTTTCCACCAATGAAAAAGTTGCTCTGGAAGTAGCAGCAGCGGCAGCAGCATCAGGGCTTAGATCATTCACCTTCATGAAACATGTGGGGTTAAACGTTGCAGCAGACTCCCTGATGAGCGTGGTCTATTCCGGAGTAAACGGAGGCATGGTGATATTATCAGCAGATGATCCCAGCATGTTCTCATCACAAAATGAACAGGATAACAGACATTACGCCCGTCTTGCTAATATACCAATGTTAGAACCATCAAATCCCCAGGAAATAAAAGATCTGATGAAATATGGATTCCAATTATCAGAAGATTGGCAGATTCCAGTTTTAATGCGCACTACCACTAGGGTGTCCCATATGAGGGGTATAGTGTCCATGGATGACTTGGATAAGCCGAAGAAAGAGGGGTTTTTCCATAAAGATCCCACTAGATTTGTACCTGTACCAGAAGTTGCCCGGGTTAATCATGGTAAATTAATTGAAAAAATAGAAAAACTGGAATCAGAAGTCAATAAATCACCATTAAATAAAGTTTTTCATGATAAAGGTGATCTGGGTATTATAACCAGCGGAAGTGCCTTCAATTATGTGATGGATGTAGTGGAGGAAAATGACTTACCAGTTAAAGTGCTTAAATTAACATTTACCTATCCCTTCCCAGAAAAGACAGTCTTAGAATTCATAAAGAATGTGAATAAGATAATGGTGGTAGAAGAAGTAGATCCTGTGATGGAAAAGGATGTACTTGCAGTGATGGGTAAAAACAGTATTATAAAAAAAGTATATGGGAAATTAGACGGTACATTACCACTTATATATGAATATAATCCTCAAATTATCAGAAAAGGCATAAATAAAGTTTTAAATATTGAATCCCATGATAAAACACCTAAAAAAGGCAGAAATCTACCAAAAAGACCACCAACATTATGTCCAGGATGCCCTCATCGGGCGGTTTATTACTCCGTAAAGAAGGCCATAGCTGATTTAAAGTTGGAAGATGTTATCTTCCCCACAGATATAGGTTGTTATACTCTGGGAATTGAAGCACCATATGAAGCGGGTGATTATCTATTGTCCATGGGGTCCTCCGTTGGGACCAGCTGCGGATTTTCCAAGGCCACCCAACAAAAAGTTGTAAGCTTCATAGGGGACTCCACATTCTTCCATGCAGGTATACCTCCTCTCATAAATGCGGTGCATAATAAAAATAATTTTGTACTGGTCATATTGGATAACAGAACTACAGCTATGACCGGCGGCCAGCCACATCCCGGACTCCCAGTTGATGGTATGGGAGATGAGGCACCGGAAATATCAATTGAAAAAATGGTAGAAGCATCTGGAGTAATGTTTAAAGAAACTATAAACCCTTTGAATATTAAAAAATCAGAAACAGTAATTAAGAAAGCCCTCAAATATCCTGGAGTAGCTGTAGTAATCTCTAAATATCCCTGCATGCTCATTAAGAGTAGAGGGAAGAAGAAAAACTTCACTGTGAATGTTCAAGAGGGATGTAATGAATGTAATATCTGTTTAGAGGAATTAAGTTGCCCGGCTATTTATCGAGCAGAGGATGGTTCCATCAATATTGATAGCCAGCTATGCCGTAAATGCAGCGTATGCATACAATTATGCCCGGAAAATGCAATAAAGGTTCAAAAAATTAATAAATGATCTATTAGGAGAAATAAAGATGAAATCATACAACATTTATATTTCTGGTGTAGGGGGGCAGGGTATCATAAAAACTTCCATAGTGATGGGGGAAGCTGCCATGAAAATGGGAAAACCAGTTGTAATGAGTGAAATACACGGAATGGCTCAAAGAGGTGGTGTTGTATCCACTGAACTTAAGATAGGTCCCGCCAGAAGTCCTATTATTCCTGAAGGAGAGGCAGACCTTCTTCTGGCTTTTGAACCTTTGGAGGCTCTAAGGGCTATTAAAATAATTGATAATAGTGGCTATGTGATTACCAATACTTCTCCTATCTTCCCTTTTAACATTAGTTCCAGCAAATATCCTTATCCTGATATTAATATTATATTGGAGGAGCTTGCTTCTCGATCAGATCTATTTGCACTCGATGCTTGGGGGATTGCAAAAAAGGCAGGACATATTTTATCCTTGAATATGGTGATGTTAGGTGCTGCTGCGGCTGTTCCAACATTTCCCATTGATAAAAAATTATTATTAGAGTCCATGAAGGAAAATCTACCACCTAAATCTTTAAGTGTTAATTTAAAGGCCTTCGAGGAAGGATATCAGTGTGTAATTGGGGGAAAATAATTTATAAAATCAATAATTAATTATACATATAGAATTAATGGTGATTGAAAATATTCTTGGATTTCTATAAAAAGAAATAGAAATGGAGATTTTAAATGAAAAAACTTTTATGGTGGCTGATCGCAGGCTCATCTGGAGGGCCAAATCGAGCTAAAATAATTATGGAGCTATATGAGAGACCATATAATGCACATCAGCTAGCAGAAAAGTTAGATTTGAATTATAAAACGGTTAGGCATCATTTAAAAGTTTTAAAAGAAAATGATGTGATTACATCTAGTGGTAAACAAAAATATGGAGAATTATATTTTCTCTCTGAAAAAATGTTGCTGAATTATGATACATTCCACGATATATGGGATGAATTAAGGAAACAATAAAAGGAAAAAGAGGTAATAAAAATGGTGGGATTAGATTTTGGGCAGATATTAATAACCTATATTGCTTTATCTGTGGGTATTATTAATGTCTGTTTGATGATGGGACTAATTTATTATTATGGTAGAACGTATCAGGAAGTTAAATCTAGTTTTACTATAGGTCTGATATACTTCGCATCACTGATTCTCATCCAAAATGTATTCACCACCCTGTTCTTGGCTATTCAGTTAATTTTCCCACCAGCATATATTTCATCCATTTCAGAAGTCCATGAACCTATCAAACCTCTATTCTTCATTAATCTCATCCAGTTAATTGCTCTTATAATCCTCTTCAGAATTACCCGGAATTAAGGAATGCGTTGATCAAACTGAAAAATACAGATTATTTTTAAATAATCTTATGATTCCTATATAAATTCTTTTTAAAATTTAGGAAGATTTATGCATAAACTATTTAAATGAAATTGAATTTTAAATTAGTTAATGTCATTTTTAATGTTGATGGTTAAAAATCCATTCAGAAATAAAACAAGGGCGATATTAGCTATTATTGGCATTGCCATAGGAATTGCCACCATCGTTGCCTTAGGAATGGTCACAGGAGGTCTTCAGAACTCCACACAAAGCTCTTTAAAAGCAGGCAGTGCTGAGATATCCGTTACTAAAATTGGTTCCGGCAGCTTCGGTTCAAGTGGAGGAACTCTAGATGAAAGTTTGGTGAATGATTTAAAAAATATCAGCGGTGTAAAGGATGCTGCGGGTATTTTGCGAGTTAATGCCAATATCAGCACTACTTCTGGAAGTTCTGGTTCGTTTGGACCTATGGGGGGCTTATATCTTAGTGGTATCAGCAGAAACGAATTGAATATGGTGGGTATTGATAGTATAAATGGTAGTTTTTATGCAGAAGGTGATTCAAAGGAGATAATTCTGGGTAAAACCGCTGCAGGAAATCTTAATAAAACAGTGGGAAGTACCATCAACATCTATGGAACTGATTTTAAAGTAACTGGGATCTTCGAGACTGGTAATTTTATACAAGATGGTGGTGCCTATGTTTCCCTATCCACACTCCAGAATCTGACCAGTAACAACAATAAAGTAAGCTCTATAGCAGTGAAAGTAAATCCAGAAGCCAACTCATCTCAGGTTAGCCAGTCTATTCAAAATGCTTATCCCAATGATCTTTCAGCCACCACAGCTGCAGATCAGGCTAATAGGATCAATCAGAGTCTTGGTGCTATTGACACAGCTTCATGGGCCATATCACTCCTGGCCATAATTATTGGTGGTGTTGGTGTTATTAATACCATGGTCATGTCTGTCTATGAAAGGACCAGAGAAATCGGTGTCTTAAAAGCTGTGGGATGGAAAAATAAGAGAATATTAGGGATGATACTTGGAGAATCCGTTGTATTGACTTTAGTAGCTGCAGTGGTGGGTATAATAATGGGTATAATAGCAGTTGAAATCATATTGAATTTCATGCCTACATCAGGTTCTTTTTCACCGGTACTTACAATTGACACTTTATTGAAAGCTTTCGCAGTTGCTTTCCTGGTGGGAATATTAGGCGGATTATATCCTGCATATCGAGCATCAAAACTTGCTCCAACAGAGGCGTTGCGTTATGAGTGAAGGAAATATTATTGAAATTCATAACCTTAAAAAAAATTATGATAAAGGAAGTATTAAGGCCTTAAATGGGATAGATCTGGAAATTAAAAAAGGAGAATTTATTTCCATCATGGGTCCATCAGGTTCTGGTAAATCAACACTTCTTAACATGATCGGAGCACTGGACCGGGCTGAGGAAGGATCTATTAAAGTTGCAGACATAGATCTAATGAAAGAAACGGATTTAAGCGAATTTCGTTCCCAGGAGATAGGTTTCGTGTTCCAGATGCATAATCTGATACCGAATCTAACTGTTTTGGAGAATGTGGAAATACCCATGTACGAAAGTAACCTCAACAGTGAGCAAATGCGAGAAAGAGCATTAGAACTCCTGGAAGCTGTAGGACTTAGAGAAAAAGCTGAAACAAATCCCACTAAACTCTCAGGTGGTGAGAGACAGAGGGTAGCAATTGCACGTGCCTTGGTGAATCATCCTTCCATAATCCTAGCTGATGAACCAACAGGTGCCTTAGATTCCAAAACCGGGGATGTTATATTGAAACTTCTCAAGGATCTTCACAGTAAAGAAAAGGTAACTCTGGTTATGGTAACCCATGAACCCTACGTAGCTAAAATGGCAGATCGTATTTTAAACGTGCTGGATGGTAAAATAAAAAGCTCAAGTTAATAGATTATAACTGATCCCAGTTATATTTACTGATTCTTTGAAAAAACTCATTAAAAAATAGAGTAAAAATAAAATTAAATCTTATTATTACCAATCATAGACTTCTTCAGGAGGGATTAGTTTAGCCCCGCTATTTTTCAGGGCGTTTATTCCTCCGTTTATGTCCTCAGGATGTAATAGTACAATGGCTTTTTCTTCTTTCTCATCCACGAAAGCGTATAGATAATCCAGATTGATACTGGATTCATCCAAAATTTCTAGGACATAATTTAAACCGCCGGGTTTATCAGACATCTCCACAGCAATTACATCGCCAATTTTAACCAGAAAATTATTTTCTTCTAACAATTCTTTTGCTCTCTCTGGTACTGGAACTATCAATCTTAATATGCCGAAATCTGAAATATCAGCGATGGACATGGCCCTAATATTAATATCATTATGGGCTAGCACATCCAAGGCTTTCTTCATCCTGCCCTTTTTATTCTCCAGAAATA
>JAJFTX010000152.1 GCA_021372715.1 Methanobacterium sp.
AAACATTTTAACCATACCCCTACTGGTAAGGTATCATAGTCAAAAGAATGCACCACATCAAAATCTATCTTTAACCCCTGTATAAATAGTTTAATCCAGAATAATGGCATTTTATATATTAACTCTTTAATTGAACCATAACCTGCCTTTAACTGTATTCTTTGGATCTTCATTCCCTCGAATTCATCTTCCAGTGGATATTTTAATTCCCGGTCCCAGCAGAGCAGAGTCACCCTATAACCCTTTTTAAGAAGGGATTTAGCTTCTTTATAAACCCTTTCATCTGGTTCAAATGGATTTGACCGGAGCATTAATATTTTCTTCATTGAGATTTCACTCTCTGGGTTGAATACCTTTAATAGAATTTATGTAATTTTTAAAAATTTTTATTACTAATTATACTGTTAAATCCAATTTATTAACATTTTGGTTCTTAAATCCATCTATTAATTTGAATTTTACACTGGAAATTGTACATTAAAAACAATATTGTCATTAATGAACATCGGTCATATTATTTAGAAAAGTAATATTTGATTTTTAAAAATAAAAAATGAGGGATATTATTTAGTTAATTATCTTACCATCCATCATGTTAATTATTCGATCAGCGCTTTGAGCTACATATTCCTCATGAGTAACCAAAATCAAGGTAACATTCTCTTTTCGATGTATTTCCCGTAATAAATTAAGTATAATATCACCCATTCTAGAATCTAAAGCTCCTGTTGGTTCATCAGACAGTATTATACGGGGATGATTAACCAGTGCTCTAGCTATAGCCACCCGTTGTCTTTCACCACCAGAAAGTTTAGTGGGCAGTTGTTCCAATCTATTATCCAAATTAACCGATCGAAGTAAATCTATAGCTCTTTTCTCCATCTCATCATCAGGAATACCTAATTCTATCATAGGGGTTTGCACATTTTCATGAACCGTCAGATTAGGAATTAAATTGTGCAATTGGAAAACGAAACCAATTTTATTCAATCGAAACTCACTGAAGTCTTGATTTTTCATTAAATTTACTCCAGCAACCGTTATTTGACCTTCATCTGCCCGATCTAGAGCACCTATCATATTTAGGAGCGTAGATTTCCCCGAACCAGATGGTCCATTAATGGAAACAAAATCACCTTCCTTTATTTCCAGATTTATTCCATTTAAAGCTATAATTTTATCATTATCATAACTCTTTACTAAATTCTTAATTTCAATGATGTTTAAATCATTCATATCGCAACGCCTCGGTGGGTTCTAATTTACTTGCCCTATAAGCTGGATAGATACCTCCTATAATTCCCAGTAACAAAGCAACAACTATTCCTTTCAGAAAGAGTAACACTGAGAATGAGGGTTGAAGACCAGGTAGCATATGAGTTGAACTCAATATTTCCACAACACTGATTCCTATTATTATACCAATAACAATGGCAATAAGTGATAGAAGTATAGATTCTCCGATTATCATCTTTATTATTCTTTTTTTACTCCATCCTATAGCTCTTAGAACACCTATTTCTCTAGTACGTTCAGATACAGCTTTCATCATGGTGATTACTGCAATTATACCACCTATCAAAATAGCTAGTAAGGATATTCCCCATACGGCAGTATTGATTACATTAAGTCCTTCATTCATTCTTTCCATACCAGATAATGATGTTGATGTGGTTAATTCATTTGGATATTTATTCTGGATGGTATTTGCTAGTTTAGAGGTGTCGGTACCGTTTTCTGCTTTAACTAGTATTAGTGATATTTTTCCAGAGTCTCCTGTGAGGTTTTGAAGCTTGTCTAGGGACATTACTATTCCACTGTCATCTTGGAAGTTTCCTGTTTCAAATATACCTACGATCTGGAATGTTTGATTGGAGATGGTTATGTTGTTACCGATGGTTTTTCCAGATCTTTCCGCAGCTCTTTTACCTATTATAACTTCATTTTCACCTGAAAAGACGGTTCCATTGGTGATTACTATATCGTCCATACTTAGAGAATTCTTATCAATCCCTATCAGACTGGTCATTGATCTAAAATCTCCAGTGGGAGATTGGCTGCTGGAGTTAGTAGTAGAACTATTACTGGCGGAACTATTATCAAGATTAGTCATGGTCCGTAAAACTCCCACTGCACTGTTTACACCAGATATTTTCTGGATCTCCTTAACATAGTCTTGGCTTATCAGTTGCTGTTCCCCCATACCTCCCGGCCCACTGGGAGCTCCTTCAATATTAGTAGTTTTTGCAATGACTGAGAAATCAGCTGCCCCTGCAGTAAGTGCGTTTTGTGCTGATGAAGGAAGTCCTTCAGTTAATAGGCCTAATCCTATTACGGCAGCCACACCGATGGCTATGCCGAATACGGTTAGGGCACTTCTGGATTTATTCCGGAATATGTTTTTAAAAATCAAACTTCGAAATTTCATATATCTAGGTTAAATAACTATTATTATATAGTTACTCCAGATTTATGCCCATAATTGTACTGTTTAGACCCAAATCTACCCCTAAAATAAGATTAAATAATATTAGATTATCTGAATGTTTTCCTTCCCCTTATTACTCCTCTTAGTAATCCTAGGGCTACGATGTTATGATAAATAAAATGGAAAATTATGAGGGAAATTGATAGAATTTCTTTAGATTTTATGTAGGTATATATAGAAAATATTGCACTACCCATGAAGTAAAGGCCCAGTAAAAATAACATGGCTGTAAATAGGTTAGTAAATACAGATGCTATTGTTGAAAGTTCAAATATTAAAAATAAAAGTGGAATCCACCAGATCAAACGATTATAACCGGTTCTAATACACAGACCCTTAACAGCCCCATATTCAAAGCTCTGTTTAAGGAAACTTTTCAGGGAACTTCTGCTGAAATAGTAAGATTTAATATCGGGATTGGAGAACAGCCGGTAACCATTTTTATTTAAGCGGAGATTTAGTTCATAATCATCTCCGATGATAAAGTCCTCATCAAACATTCCCACATCCATTACTATTTTCTTATCATATAAACCGAAAACTACTGTTTCCTTAAATCCTTGTTCTTCTTTACTCCAGAAACTACTGACACCAGCATAGGGAGAGGAATAGAGAATTTTAATCATTTTAGCGAAGCGATTTTTAAAGACTATATTTAAGGATCCGCCCACAGCTGCCAGTTTAGATTCTTCTGATTTAACTTTCTGGTAGGTTTTAACACTAGTTTCCAGGAAGAAATTATCCAGATAGGAATGAGCACCCACCAGTATAAAATAATCCCCACGAGCTTTCTTTATTCCTTCATTCCATGCGTAAACCTGTCTGATTTTCTGGTTCTGGAAGATCCTTAAATCCAGTTTTTCCATGTAATCCTCCACTACCTTGAGTGTGGAATCAGTGGAGATGCCATCAAATAAAAGAATTTCAAATCTATCATGTAGATAGGTCTGAGTGTATATACTTTCCAAGAGTTTACCTATGAATTCCTCTTCATTTTTGGTGGGAATTATTATAGATAGAAAGGGATAATTATCAGGGCCAATTACCATTGTTTAAACCTGTTTGTTGATATTGCTTCTGTTAATATAATTTATGGGATTATATAGATTTTATAGTATAATATATCAATTAATATTATTAGCAGCTAATATGAAAACCAATGTTAAAATAGATTATAAATTTTAGATAAAATTATGGAGTTCAAGGTTTAATATAAAATATTTAACTTTAAATCCGGATAAAGGGTGTTTGATGTTATATTTTAGAGGATGTGTGGTTAGGGATAAACTTCCCCATATTGGAGAGGCAACTGGAAAGATTTTAGATAAAGCTCATCTAGATTACCATATTTTAGAAAATGAAGGGTGTTGTGGTTCTTTTCTCTTAAGAACCGGGTTCACGGATGAAGCACTTGAAATTATGAAGAGGAATCTGGAAGATTTTAAAAATGAGAAGATAGTGGTATCCTGTGCAGGCTGTTTTAACACTCTAAAAAATGATTATAAAGAATTATTAGGTGAAGAGTTGGATGTTGTCCATACTTCACAACTATTCAGGGATTTAATAAATAAAGGAACATTAAAACCTAAAAAAATTCCATTAACTATTTGTTATCATGATCCATGTCATTTAGGAAGACATTGTGGAGAGTATCAGGCCCCTAGGGATGTTTTAGATTCAATCACTGTTTTAGTGGAAATGGAAAAAATAAAAGAGAATTCACGCTGTTGTGGGGCGGGAGGAGGAGTTAAATCAGCATACCCTCCAATTGCAGAAAAACTGGCCAGTAATAGATTGAAAGATTTTCAAGATACTGATGCAGATTTTATGATTACATCCTGTTCATTTTGTCTTCTAAATCTTAAAGATGCCTGTGAAAAATTAAATAATGAACAATGTAAAGCTTCAAAAGTTAAAGATTTATCAGAAATTTTATTAGAGGCATTAAAGGATTAACAATTATCTTTATTTATTTATATTAAATTTATCTGGAAATGTGAATGATGAAAACTAATATAAAAGAATCTGAAATACAGGCCATGAATAAAAGCTTCCGAATCCTAAATGAACGAAGAAAGAAGTTGCTGGATAATTCACAAACAGAAAAACTAAAAAAACAGGTAAAGAAGATAAGGGAATATTCAATAAATCATCTGGATGATCTGAAGGAATTAGCCTTTAAAAGGCTTAGAGATAATGGTATAGAAGTTATATATGCATCAGATGCTAATGAAGCCTTAAAGGCCATTTATGGCATTGTTAAAGATGAAAAATATGTGGCCAAATCTAAATCCAACACAGCCAGTGAAATAGGAATAACTGATCTATTCAAAGAAAAAGGAATCAAACTAATTGAAACAGATTTAGGAGATAGAATAGTACAATTCACAACTAAAAAGAAATCTTCTCACCCCATAGGACCAGCAGCTCATTTAAATATCGGTGATATTGCAGAATTATTATCAAAAAAATTTAAAAAACATGTAAATGAGGATCCTCAGGAAATACTGAATTTAGTAAGGCAGGATGTCCTGGAGGAAATAGAAAGTTGTAATGTAGGTATAACCGGTGCGAATTCACTGGCTGCAGAGGATGGATCTCTGGTCATGGTACATAATGAGGGTAATATAAGTCTGGTCTCCATGTTAAACACCCATATTATAATAGTGGGTATTGATAAACTGGTTAGAACCATTGAAGAAGCCATATCAGTGGTTAAGTTAGAAACTATTTATGCCACTGGTAAAACAGTCCCTGCATATATGAATGTAATATCATCACCATCAAAAACCGCTGATATCGAGCAGATACTTTTAAATGGAATGTACGGGGCCAGTAGAGTGGTGGTAGTGTTATTAGATAACGGGAGAAGTAAGGCTTTAAAGGATTGTCCGGAAAGTTTATTTTGTATAGGGTGTGGGAGCTGTATTGTAACTTGTCCTATATACAATATCCTAGGATATGATTTTGGGTATAACAGATACCTAGGAGGTAGAGGGGTTGTTTTCAGCCGATATTTAAGGAATGAACAAATCTGTTACGATTCAGGTCTTTTCACCTGTACTTTATGTGGGCAGTGTACCTTGGACTGTCCTTTGGAAATACATACTAACCATCTAATCCAAGAACTACGATGTGAATCAGTAAATTCAGGATTATTTAAGGATAAGCACAGAAAAACTGCCCAGAAAATTAAACGTAATGGTTCACCATTTTCATGAACTGGAAATCTTATAATCCTAAAGAGTAGATAAATTCTTATACTTTGATAATAAATTAAAAAAAATAGAATATAACCAATTATATAAATTAGTAAGTAAATCTTAAGATGGATTGAATATTACTGATTTTATAAGATTGCAGGGTTTAAGAAAGTAATAATTATGTCATTCGGGTATTATAGCCTGTTTATCCAAAAATAAATAGAAAATAAAACATGATTAATTGATTATTATTTATAGGAGGTATTGATTTTGCTTCTACTAATCAGTCCAATAAACACAGACGAAGCATTGGAAGCCATTGAAGGCGGTGCAGATATTATTGATGTTAAAAACCCAAAGGAAGGATCATTAGGTGCTAATTTTCCCTGGGTAATTAAGAGCATACGAGAATTAACTCCTAAGAACATGTTAGTCAGTGCAACATTAGGAGATGTACCATACAAGCCTGGTACTGTGTCTTTAGCTGCTGCCGGAGCAGTTGTCTCAGGAGCAGATTATATTAAAGTAGGATTGTATGGTACTAAAAATTATTCTGAGGCTCATGAAGTTATGGAAAATGTGGTGAAGACTGTTAAAGATTTTAATAATGATATATTAGTAGTGGCTTCAGGATACGCCGATGCCCATAGGGTGGGAGCAGTTGATCCAATGGAAATACCCCGGGTTGCAGCGGATTCAGGAGCAGATCTGGCTATGGTCGATACAGCTGTTAAAGATGGTAAAACACTATTCGATTTCATGGATGAAAAAGACATCACAGAATTCACGACAAAAACGCGTGAATATGGGCTTAAAAATGCACTGGCTGGTTCTATTAAAGAAGAACAACTTGAATTACTTTTCCAATTAGGCTGTGACGTAGTCGGTATAAGAGGAGCGGCTTGTACCGGTGGGGATCGTAATGAAGGTTCAATTCACCGCAGTGCAGTGGCCAGACTTAAACAGTTAATTGAAACATTTTAGGATAAAAATTAATTTAATACAAAGAATAAAATATTATATAATAATTTTAATCCTAATAAAAATTAATATTAGATTTATACTTAACCAGATTAGTTCTATGACTTTAAAAATTGAGGTGTTTTGTTATGTTCTCTAAAAAACTAAATGAGGCTCCAGAAGGATATACCTTCGATGATTTCTTACTGGTACCCTCAAAATCATCAGTGGAACCTAAAAATGTAAAAACCAACACTCGTATTTCACGAAACTTTAAAATCAACATTCCAATAATCAGTTCTGCCATGGACACAGTTACAGAATCTGAAATGGCCATAGTAATGGCGCAGGAAGGCGGTTTGGGGGTTATTCATAGAAATATGACCGTTCAGGAGCAGGTGGAAGAGGTTAAAAAAGTGAAAACTTCAGGTGACCTCACCATCAGAGACGTTATCACCACCAGACCAGATGCCTCAATCTCAGACGCTAATCATTTAATGGATGAAGAGGGTGTAAATGGGCTTCCAGTAGTTAAAGCAGGGCAGGTTATAGGTATTATAAGTAGAAGAGATATAATGCCCATAATAAGCACTGATGCTGGAAGAACTGTAGGGGAGGTTATGACAGAGAAGGTAGTAACCATAAAAGAATCCACAACCCCTGAAGAAGCCCTGGATATTGCCTATGAAAATAAAGTAGAACGTCTACCTGTGGTTAAAGATAACCAAATCGTAGGTATTGTCACCATTAAAGATATCCTGGAGCGTAAAAAATATCCTATCGCATCCCGAGATAATGACGGCCGATTTATGGTGGCCGCTGCTACAGGACCATTTGATCTGGAAAGAGCAATAGCATTGGATAAAGCAGGTGCAGATATAATAGCAGTTGACGTGGCACATGCACATAAACCAGAAATCATTGAATTTGCAAAAAAAATGAACAAAGAAATAGAGGCCGATCTCCTGGTGGGTAATATAGCTACCAGAGAAGCAGCTGAAGATCTTATAAGTGGTGATGTTGACGGACTTAAAGTAGGAATCGGCCCTGGATCAATCTGTACAACCAGGATAATAGCGGGAGTTGGTGTACCTCAACTTACTGCCATATCAAACGTAGCTGATTTGGCCCGTGAATACGATGTGGCGGTAGTAGGAGATGGTGGGTTAAGATACTCTGGTGATCTGGCTAAAGCCATAGGTGTTGGTGCTGATTCAGTTATGATGGGAAGTCTCCTGGCAGGAACACATGAAGCTCCCGGGGACGTGGTTATAATGAACGGTCGTAAGTACAAACAATACCGGGGCATGGGTTCATTAGGAGCCATGACCGGAGGATCAGGTGCCGGAACCGATCGCTACTTCCAAGAAGTTAAAGGGCCAATGAAACATGCTAAGTTAGTACCTGAAGGTGTGGAAGGAGTGGTGCCATATAAAGGACCGGTTAGTGAGATTTTATTCCAGTTAATCGGTGGTCTTAAGGCGTCTATGGGATATTCCGGAGCAAATGATATTAAAAAGATGCAGGAAAATGCAAGGTTTATTAGGATTACCAATAGCGGAGTAACTGAAAGCCATCCCCATGATCTGTTAATCACCAATGAAAGCCCTAATTACCCCACTACCAGGCTGATGTAGTGTTAATTTATATTTTATTAATTTTTTAATAATAATCAAAATTTTTTTTCATATGGAATTTTCATGAAATCGATTATAATTCTCTGCGGAGGCCGGGGAAGGAGAATGGGACAGGATAAAGGTCTAATTCAATTTCATGAAAAACCATTAATACTACATGTTTTAGAAACAGCTCAAGATATTGTTCAGGAAATAATCATTGTTTTAAGGGATAAAAACCAGTATAAACAATATATAAAGTTAATTGAAGATAATAATTTTATTTTTAAAAAATTAACAATTGCCATGGATTTAATTCCCGATAAAGGACCTTTAATAGGAATTTATACTGGTTTGAGATTGTTGAGTTCAGATAAAGGTTTGATATTACCCTGTGATTCACCATTTATCTCATCAGAGTTTATTGGAAATATTTTATCATTCCCGGATGATTATGAAGCTTTAGTTCCTATATGGTCTGATGGAATGGTAGAACCATTACATGCAGTTTACAGTAAATATGTTGTTGAGAAAATAGAAAAACTGATAGAAGAGGATATTAGAGATGTTAAATCATTACTGGAAATTTGTAAGGTAAAATATGTGGATGTGAATTCCCTGGATGATACAGGTCATAGTTTCATGAATTTGAATGAACCAGATGATCTGATGGATAATATTAATTAGGTTTTTCAAAAAATAGAGGGTGGGGTTCCCTATAATAATTTTATGGAGATTAATATTTTATTATTTTTTAAGGGTGGGAATTATTTCTTAATAAGCTAGAATCTTTCCCATAAGGGCATATTTGTTTCTGTGTTTCCAATCTCAACTCTTTCTGGATTTCTTCCCATTTCCAAAAAGAATTTATTCACCCTTTCAATCATATCAATGTAGTCGTCTCTATCTATACGAAAGCCAGCTACAATTGTGTACTTGGGCATTTCTCCATGGTGCTTCTTGAAATCTATTACTTCTTCAACCATTTTGCGATACTGTATGAGAGTCAAACTCTCCATTAAATCAACCACAACCATTTTTTATTGATTATTAATATGCTTACTTAAAAATGTTTCTATTTCTTCTTTTAAGCTCAAAATTTAAATCTGGTAATAATAAGGGTTTATTATTTTATCTCCACTTTAGCATCAGGATCGAATGGATTTACCCTTATAGCTAAAGAGAAAAGATAAGGGTAGTTATTCATTAAATGTTCAATATACTGCAGCCATTCGGAGATTAA
>JAJFTX010000179.1 GCA_021372715.1 Methanobacterium sp.
ATCCAAATTTTGCCAGTTCCACGTAGTCACCTGATAATTCTAATAAATCGATTACAGATACAGGACCCATACCTTTATCTAACATCATGGTAAGCCCTTCCCCGGGCTTTCTTTCTCTTTTACTCGTTAAGAATTTAAATGCATTCATAGAGATCCGCTTTTAGGTTATTTTTATTCTACTTCAAATATTTTTAAATTCTAATTTTATTTAATATTGTAATATTAATTAATTTTCTAAATTTATAATTGATCACTGAGTTCAATTCATATTGTGCTTATTAATATAAGTAATGATGTTTCCAAAATAAAATGGATAGGTATAATATATAAATGGAGGGTAAAAAATGGAGAAAAGTATTCATTATTTTGAAAATCCTGGAATTGAAAATACAGATAAATTGATAGAGCTGGTTAAAGAAAGGAAAGAAGAATTAAATATAGATTATATTGTGATCGCATCTGCATCTGGCAGTTCTGGAGTTAAATTTGCTCAAAAGATTGGGAATGTTAATATAGTAAATGTAACTCACCATGCAGGATTTAGAGGTGGGGATGAACTTGAAATAACCGCAGAGAATAGGAAAAAATTGGAAGATCTTGATGTTGAAATATATGCTGGTTCCCATGCTCTCAGTGGAGTTGGTAGAGGCATCAGTAATAAATTTAAAGGCGTAACTCCTGTAGAAGTGATTGCAGAAACATTACGTATGTTTTCTCAGGGTATTAAGGTCTGTGTGGAAATAAGTATCATGGCAGCAGATGGAGGATTAATACCTACAGATTCAGAGATCATTGCTATCGGAGGAACAGGTACTGGCGTAGATACTGCTGTTGTTTTAAAAGCAGCGCATCAGGGGAATTTCTTTGATATGAGAATTCATGAGATCATTGCCATGCCTCGACCCTAAATATGCTGATCTTCACATCAATTTCAACATCCATGTTCATCTCGCTATATAGTGAAATTTTTAGGTTCAAAATTATTTGATGCTTATGAGTTGATGAGATTATTAAGATAAATGTAAAAATTCTTTGTATGATCATGAATTATCAGTGAAAAAACCGTTGCTTTTAAATATAAGTTATTACAATAACACAATTAAGATTAGTAACATTAGCAGTGGGGGTAAGAATTGAAATCTCTTATAAACAATACCATAAAAGAATCGGAAAAAAGAAGAGAAAGATCAACAGTGCCCGAGCATAGAACATATGATGACAACATAGACAGCGAACTTGAAGATATTATTCAAAGAAGCAGGGCTAAAATATTCGTGATCGGAACAGGCGGAGCTGGGAACAACACCGTTTCCAGACTTACCGAGATCGGGATCGAAGGTGCAGGTACTATTTCAATAAATACCGATGCACAAGACCTATTTTACTCAAATGCAGACCAAAAAATCCTGATTGGGCGAGATACCTGTGGTGGATTAGGCGCGGGTGGACAGCCAGAAGTCGGAGAGGAAAGTGCTGAAGAAAGCGAAGGAACTATCAAAGAAAAATTGGAAGGAGCCGACATGGTCTTTGTTACCTGTGGACTGGGAGGCGGAACAGGAACTGGATCAGCTCCAGTGATCTCCAAGTTATCCAAGAAGATCGGTGCTCTGACCATAGCCGTGGCTACCATGCCATTCAGTGCAGAAGGACGTCGTCGACGCGAAAACGCAGAGAAAGGTCTGGAAAAATTACAGAACGCCGCAGACACGGTGA
>JAJFTX010000188.1 GCA_021372715.1 Methanobacterium sp.
TGGCATAAAGCTATGCCCATATCAATAGGCGGGTATTTACCTGCCAAGATTCTTTTATAAAGCCTGTTTTGATAATATATACTTGTTTAACGTTTTTTGCACCTGTAAATAACCAAGGTTAGCTATTGCGGAAGGGGCTTGACGGGTGTCTTCTTCATCATCCTATGATTGACATTTTCAGTGGATAAAGATCTTAAACTCGGTATTGATATCTTTCTGGGTGGGGTTAAATTTTTCAACTGTTCAGAAATCTCATTAAGTACAGGACCTGGGAGTTAAATCATAATTTCTAACGGATTTACACTGGAAAATGGTAGGATAAAGATCTTTAATTTCCATGTTTTTACTTTTAGGGATTTATATTATTTATTTCATTATTATCAATTTTTTAAATGATTTTATTGAAGGTTACATTATGGTACCACCAATCTTTTTATATTTCATAGCTCAATTATTTTATTATTGTGCCGGGATAGTCTAGTCAGGTAAGGCGCAGGATTCGAAATCCTGTTGAGCGACGCTCGTCCTGGGTTCAAATCCCAGTCCCGGCGCTTGAACATTAATATGAATAAGATCATTTAAATAATATCTTTATTTTTTAACAAAATAATACGGAAAATCGAATAAAATGATAAAGAACACATTACTATTTATAAATGATAAATAGAGGATTCATATGGATATAAACTCAGAAAGAAAAGGTGAAATCCTTATTATCTCCCCAAAAATTAGATTGGATGCTTATGGGGCTATTAAATTGGATGATGTTTTGAAAAAACAGTTAAAAGATCATGATTTTGCCGTAATTTTTGACTTAGAAGAGGTAAAATATCTAAGCAGTGGAGGTATCAGAACCTTTCTAGAAACTCAGAAGAAATTGGAAAAGAATGATGGTAATATTACTCTTTGCAATGTGAAAAAATATCCTCGGGAAGTGCTGGAGATGGCTGGGTTCGACCAGATATTTCCCATATATTCTACTCTAGAAGATGCTATTGCTAGTTATAAGAAACCTCCAAGGTATTCAGATTCGGATGTTGAATACTCTGAATTTGAAGACGATATACTCTCTTTAAAAACATTGAAAGTTTCAAATAAAAATTCTTACCTTAAGGTATTGGGTGATGTGCAGGGCGTATTATATGCTAGAATAACAGCAGAAGACATATATTCCCGAAAGTTTTCAGATACAGAATATTCTATTGGTCTAGGGGGATTAGGAGAAGATATTATGGATTATATGGGCATAATGGGTGAGATGATGACCATTGGGGGCACCATGGTATGGCTTCCCACAGATGGGCATGATACGCCGGATTTCCTCATACCCCAAAGGGATACGGGAAAGATAACCATCCACACGGGGTTTAACGTAGCATTAGATGGGGAATTCAATGAGATAATGGTGGTACAAGCTAAAACTGATGCAGGTTTCAGTGTGGATGAATTGTATGCTTCTTTATTTAAAATGGCCCGGGAAATGAGAACTTCCTTTAAAGGCATTATCAGTATAGCAATGCAGGCTGATATAAAGGAGTTTTACAGTTCGGGAGTAAATATTTCACCTATTGAAGATTTAGCACCTAATAATCAGGAAATGATTACTCATGAAGATAATATTGATTCCTGGATGAATGTTAACACCATTGGAAAGTATAAAGGCGAAACCATAGTCAGTTTTGGTGTGGGAGTGGATTTAAAAAGTGATTTATCTGCATTTGATGAAGATGCTCTGGGTTCTCTTTTCTATATGCATCCGGCTAATCTTAGTGATAAGGCCATGCTTTTACACAATCATGCTGTTGTTTTCAAGCATCTTCCATTAATTGAAACTTCGGATCTAAATGGTCGGATAAGAGAGATAGTTAATAATGGATATTTCATGGATATGCGTCATCTTTTGGATAATACAAGAATAAGACGTGCGGTTATCGGAATTTCTTATATAAATGACATAATATTTGAGGATTAGTATTTTAATCCGTTTAAATGTGATTTAAGGTTCTTATTCAATCAACAATTATTTCGATAATAATTTATACAAATCAAACATATCTTATTATTAGATGTGATTATGATGTGGAAAGTGTCCAAATGGATTTATATTGTAACTACAGTACCTCTGTTAGTGGTTGGGATAGGATTCATAGTTTTTGGATTTATGGCATCTCCAGAAGCTCTTACAGATGATGGATACTCTCTTAAATTCTTTTATTATGTAATGGGTGTTTCATTTATATTTTTCCCATTAATAACCACGTTGGGGGTGGGTTTGTACTATAAAAGAATTAATGACAGGGAATCATTTTTAATACAGGATGGTATCCATGGAGAAGCGGAAATACTGCATCGAGAACAAACTGGTACTTATATTAACGAGTTACCGCAGGTAAAATTCAGATTACTTTTAACTCTACCAGATAGAGAGCCCTATGAAATGGAGTATAAGGATGTGGTGAGCATGCTGGATATGGGTTCCATTAATGTTGGTGCCAAATTGCCAGTTTATGTGGATCCTAATAACGAAAAGAATATCCTGCTCAGTTATAGTTAATTTAAATAAACTGGTGGTTAAAATAAGCGATGATACAGTTGGAAGGCCTTTTTCTCTTAAAATATTTCTTTTAATAGTTTTTGCCCTATCCTGGCCAATAATGATAATAAAAACCATTTGGAATCCAGAATTTTTCTGGATAGGCTATATACTATTATTAATTTCAATGTTCATGGTTACAGTAGGCACTTTTATAGCGGGTAAATATGTTTTTAAAGACGGTTTTAAAGACGCTGGTTGGAGTTGGGGGAAACCAATTCATTATCTATTAATAATCGGATTATCACTACTTCTTTTTGTAATCCCGGCTTTCATTGGCATTTCTCTAGGTCTTTATACTATGAATCCAGCGGTTGGCTGGGTTAATTTCCTTATAATGATGGTAGGCTTTTCTTTAATCTCACTTATTGGGGGTTTTGGTGAAGAATTTGGCTGGCGAGGATATATGTTGCCCCACTTGGCCCAGAGATACAGTAATCGAAAAGCAGTTATCTATCAGGGTATAGTTTGGTGGTTTTGGCATACACCCTATCAGATCACTCTATATATTTCAGTTTTCACAGGCTCTTCAATGGGAATGGTGTTTATTTTTATTAATTTGATACTGAGTACTTTATTCGCGGTTTCATTTGCATATGTATGGGTAAACAGTAAGAGTTTGGCTGTTACATCTGTTTATCATTCTACAGGTGATGCATTTGGACAGTCAGTACAGGATGCTTTTAGTTATACTCAATTTGTGGGATTGGGCTGGTGGACTCCTATAGTTACCGGTTTAATTGGCGTAATTTTATTATGGAAAGGTAATTGGAAAAACCTGGATAATTTTAGGAAATCTAGAGATGATTAGGGAGATTTATATTTCTTATCAAATCTTCGCCATGATTTAGCTATATATGGTTCGCATTTATCTAGTTCAGTTAAAAGACAAGCTCTTATTGTTTCAGTTTCAAGTTTTTCTTCTTTATCTAATTTTTTATTTATATTGGTAAATACTTCATTTATTATATCTTTCTTCTCTTCAACACTGTATCCTGCATCTATAGTTGCTTTCTGGAGGGAACCTCTGATCTTATTAGGATCATAATGCTCTAATCCTCCTTTTCTTTTTATTACCCTAGTCAAAATAATCACCACTATTTATTAATTTGATTTATTAGAATATTTAATTAAGGATAATTTTTATCTATTTCAAAGATGTTCTTTATTTTATAAAAAAAAGCAAACTAAAAAAATTATAAAAAAAAGTATCTGGGGGGATTTTTAAATGAAAACTCTTGTTGTTTATGGAAGTAGATATGGTACAGCAGCAGAAATTGCCCAGGAAATTGCCCGTGTAATTGGGGAAGAAGGAGTTGAAGTAGATTTAAAAGAAGATAAAGAAGTTAAAAAGCTAGATCCATCTACTTACGACTTGGTTATAGTGGGTAGCGGAATTAAAATGGGTAAATGGACTAAAAATTCAATTAAATTTCTTAAAAAGAACAAAGAAATATTAAAAGATAAGAAAATAGCTTTATTTGTAAGTTGCAGCGCTGCTAACGAAGAAAAAAGTAGAGAAATGGGTTGGAATGATTATCTAAAAAAAGTGGCTGCAGAAAATTTAGAAGGCAAACCAGTGGATATGGGACTTTT
>JAJFTX010000078.1 GCA_021372715.1 Methanobacterium sp.
ACAAATATCGCACTGCTTTGCAATGGCCATTTATGACTCCTCAGGTTACTTGCTATTTTGTTGTTTAAGCCACTCCTGAAATTGATCCATACAATCAGGGCACAGATCCATCAAAAAATACCCAAAATATTTATGACTTGTATCCAAACTAATAAGTTGAATTCCATTTGGTTTTTTTTTGTTGTATCCAACATTGTATTCCTCATACAGTTTTCCACATCGATCGCATTTCCTTGCATTAGCCATCAGTTTTCTCCTTTCGACAAAGAAAACAAACTATTTTTGTTAAGTTATGGTTACACTATCCACCACTTACAAGGTCCTCTTACCAAAGCCTACTCAAAAACAAAAGAGCCTCAGATTTCTCCAAGACCCTTCCCAGTTTTAAAACCTTACACCACTCGACGTTCTATTTCCTGCCTGAACTTTGACACTACTGTAACGCAGCACACAATATTCACTATCAACAGATGTCTTCATAATTTCTTCTGTGACATCTACATAATGTTTACCGTATAAACAACGCCAATAAACAACTCCCAGAAACAAAACCCAAAATATCTTTATTAATATAATACTTACAATGATTACATTTATTTGGGACATTTTTTTGAATAGTTCACAAAAGCATTTCCTCCTTTATTTAGGAATAACACTTCCAGAAAGAGTAACCTTGGAGGATGGAATTAAATTGTTTTTCTTTTTAAACTGATAAGTAAGATTTAATTTAGCCTTATTAACAGTTTCGGCGTAAGTTTCACCATGCCAAGAGTTACATATACATTTATCAAATATCATGACTGGACCATCATATATATATTTAATCACAATTTACTCCTTTCCTATTCCACTAAGCTCAGTATCTATAGTTACAATTCTATCAATCATAAGAAACCCCCTCAAGAATATAATGCTAATTGATAAACATATAAAAGGCCGTCGCAGCTATTAATAGGGTTATGAAATACCCAGCCGAGACCCAAGAAACCCCATGCTTAGTTCCATGGGCAGTATCTATATCACTAATAATCATTCCGAGTATTGCAGAAGCAACAAAAATAAGTACCATATAAAGAAAGGCAGCTCCAATTTTCATAAACTGTATCATAATTTATTCTCCTTTATTTTTTAATCTACGATAGTACTTGGTTTTTCCAATTTCAACCCAAGCCATATGTTTTGGAGCATCCAGTATAAGTTGATAGTAGCGATTAATTGCAATAGCATTACCACTTTTATCAATTATTCTTTTTACCCAGAACAAATCATCAGAATAGAAACATACTACCTTAAATTGCTCTTTACTTGGAATGTATGGTAGCGATATTGGAAATAATTCATTTACTATTATCTCAGCTGGATTATTATAAAATCCATTTTCTAAACATAATAATGGTTTCAAAATGACCTTTTCAGAATCATCAACCAGTAATACTGAACGAGCATCTTCATACCTAACTTCTCCATTTTTTAAAACAATTTTGTATAGATGAAAATATCTGGCGGATCGAAAAACTGTATGAGTCGGATATTTCCAACCACGTTCATCATCCATATTAATCCAGATTTCAGGATCATCATCAATTGGAGTTAATGGGAGTCCATCCATTAATCTAATCAATGTATCCCTTGTGAAACTTGTATTTCCAAAGTCTCCTGATTCAATTTCACGAAATGCATTAAGAGCTGTCAAATAGCAGGCAGTCTCATAGCCAAGAAATTCATCTTTTTTTAAAGAATTGTTCCCCATTTTTTCCAAAGCCCTCTCTACAAAACCTACTTTTCTTGGAGTATAATCCGGGTCTGCCAGTTCAATAGCTCTCTTTATTTCTTTTTCTGCCCATGTGTTATTAATATTATCTTTCTTTTGATAACGTGTCATTATTCGCTCTCCTTTTCTTTTTCACTAAGTT
>JAJFTX010000012.1 GCA_021372715.1 Methanobacterium sp.
ATGGATACATAAAGAAATGTGGTGAACCATCCACCCGTTTTGTTAGGACAGGATTTGCAACAGTCCAACTTAAACCTGGTGTTCTGGGAATTTATGTAAGAATAATGCCTCCAGGAACTGTACTGCCCGATAAAGTTGATATAATAATGCCAACAGTGGAAGAATCACCAAGTGAGGCCATAGTGGAAAGTACAGAGGAAGAAGAATCTCCAGCTCAAGACGTGGAAGTAGCTGAAGAAACAGTATCTGATGAAATTGAAGATGAAATAAGCGAAGAAACAGAAGATAACCTGGAAGACATTGAAGAAGAACCAGAGACCAAGAAAGTCGCAGAAACTGAAAAACCTGAGACCAAGAAGGTTAAAGAAACTGTAGAAGCAGAGACCAAGAAGGTTAAAGAGACTGTAAAACCTAAGGCCAAAGAAGTCAAAGAGGCTGTTAAAGCAGAGTCCAAGAAAGTCAAAGAAACTGTAAAAGCAGATGAGAAAAAGGAACCGGAAACCAAGTTTAAAAAATTCAAAACAGCCGACCTTGTTAAACCTGCAAAAGAAACCAAAGATAATACCCAGTAATTCTTTAGAAAAATAGATAAATTCGCAAATTATAAAAAGGTGTAGAAAAATGGTAATATTAAGGACCAAGGAAATAAGGGCAATGGAGATAGAGGAAATCCAGAAAAAATTGGATGAACTCAAGGCAGAACATTCAAAGATAGTCTCTAAAAGCGCTGCCGCTGGAATTTATGAAGATCCTGGTAAAGTTAAAGAATTAAAACGAACTATTGCCCGGGTACTTACCATAATGAGTGAAAAAACGAAGGAGAACTAAAATAGATGACAGTCTGTGAGATATGCGGTCTTCCAGAAGAACTTTGCGTTTGTGAAGAGATAGCAAGGGAGATTCAAAAAGTTAAAGTCTACACAGTAAGAAGAAGATTCGGAAAGCTCATGACCATAGTAGAAGGGATCGATGAGCATGACATCGACATAAGAGAATTAACCAAGGAACTAAAAAATAAATGTGCCTGTGGAGGAACTGCAAAAAAAGGCCAGATCGAACTTCAGGGAGATCATAAAAGGAAAGTAAAAGAAGTTCTAGCTAATATGGGCTTTTCATCAGACACCATTGAAATCAAAGATAGAGATGAAAGAAGTAAGGGCAGAAAGAGACGATAATTTCTGTTCTTTTAAAAATCATGATAACTCCACAAAACATATTCAAACATGAGCTTGTCGGTTTGCCTGTAGAGGTGGTCCGAAGCTCCCATAGTGGATATAAAGGGATAAAAGGAAAAGTTGTTGACGAAACAAAAAATACCATCAAAATAGAGGATGATGAGGGAAATGAAAAGATCATCCCAAAAAAAGTGGCAACTTTCCATTTTCAACTGCCCGATGGTAAAAAAGTTGAAATTAACGGCAAAATAATAGCTATTCGTCCAGAAAACAGGATTAAAAAGAGATACAGAAAGTACTGGTAGAAACGGGATCAGTAAAAATCTGTAATAATATAACTTTAATACTGGATGAAGCAGGTTAAATTACTCTAAATAATATTCAGATAAAAATTTACTATAAAGGTGATATTATGATTGGTATCGACGTTACAGAACCAAAAAACAAATGCGATGATCCTAACTGTCCTTTCCACGGAGATCTACCGGTAAGGGGACAGATATTAGAAGGAATCGTGACCAGTGATAAAGCGGAAAGAACCGTCACTGTAGAGAGAAGTTTTTATAAATTCATTCGTAAGTTTGAAAGATATGAAAAAAGAAAATCAATAATACACGCACATAAACCGGACTGCATAGATTTAAACATCGGTGATGCTGTGAAAATCGCAGAATGCCGACCACTCAGTAAAACCAAACATTTCGTGGTAATAGAGGTTAAAGGAGATTGAAATGAAGGCTATTACATCTAATGTTTCCAAATCACTACCCATAGGAGCACGACTGCATTGTGTGGATAACACTGGTGCAAGAGAAGTGGAAATAGTATCAGTTAAAGGTTATAAAGGGGTTAGAAGAAGATTAGCCAGTGCTGGTGTGGGTGATATGATCGTGATCTCCGTAAAAAAGGGATCGGTGGAAATGAGAAGAGAAGTAACCACAGCAGTAGTGGTCAGGCAAAAAAAAGAATACCGTAGAGCAGACGGTCTAAGAGTTAAATTTGAAGATAATGCAGCTGTAATACTAAGTCCGGAAGGAGTTCTTAAAGGATCTGAAATACGAGGACCAGTTGCTAAGGAAGCAGCAGATCGATGGCCTTCCATAGGAAGTGCGGCTAGCATAATTGTCTAAAGATAATATGAATAATAAATATGAATTTTAAATGAATTTAATTCACGGTGAATATTATGTCAAAACAACCAAGAAAACAGAGGAAATTCCGCTATAAAGCACCTTTACATGTTCGTCATAAATTAATGGGCGTAACACTTTCTGAAGAGCTCAGAGAAAGGTACCAGACAAGATCTCTTCCGGTGAAAAAAGGAGATAAAGTAATGGTGATGAGGGGAGATTTCAAGGAACAGGAAGGAAAAGTAGAGAAAGTCGACCTCAAACATTACAGATTAACCATTGAAGGTGTATCGGTACAGAAACCAGATGGAAATCAAGTTTATCATTCAATACACCCTTCCAAAGTGATGCTGGTAGAACTGGATCTCGACGATGATGAAAGAAACGAAGTAATAGAGAGGAAGGGATAAAAATGGCTAAAATGGGTTCAAGAAAACATCTAAAACGTTATAAAGCACCGGAAAACTGGCCTATACATCCTAAAGAATATAAATGGACAGTTAAAACAAGCCCGGGATCCCATGCTCTGGATAAATCCATGCCCCTCCTAATCGTAGTACGGGACATACTCAAAATAGCAGATAATGCTCGGGAAGCCAAAATAATAATTAACAAAGGAGATATCCTAGTCGACGGCCGACCAAGAAAAGATTACAAGTTTCCAGTAGGGTTCATGGATATAATCGAAATCCCAAAATCAGGTAAAGTATACCGTATACTCCCTGATGAAAAGGGAAGACTGATATTACATCCCATATCCTCAGAAAATAAAGAATTCAAATTATGCAGAATTGAAGATAAAACCACCATCAAAGGAGCTAAAATTCAATTAAATCTTCATGACGGCCGAAACTGTTTGACTGAGGATGATTATAAAACTGCTGACGTATTAAAACTCAAAGTTCCTGAACAGGAAATTCAAGATCATATAAAATTTGAAAATGGTTCATTAGGCCTGATAACCGGCGGAAAACACATTGGAGAGAGAGGTAATATTAAGGAAATAACCATCACCAAATCATCCATGCCCAACACCGTGGTAATAGAAACCGCCAATGGAAAAACATTCCAAACTCTTAAGGATTACGTGTTTGTTCTAGGAAAAGAAAAACCATTGATCACACTTCCTGGAGGTAAATAATGAATCCAATGGAAGAAGTGAAAATAGCCAAGGCCACCATAAACATTGGAGTAGGTGAAGGCGGAGAGAAGCTGGCACGAGCAGAAAAATTACTCAACAGCATAACCAGTCAAAAACCAGTGCGAACCTATTCTAAAGTAACCAATCCAGAATTCGGAATAAGAAAAGGCCAGCCTATAGCTTGCAAAGTCACCTTACGTGACCAGAAAGCAGATGAAGCCATCAAACTCATTCTAAACGGTATAGGAAACAAATTAGGTACCAAACAGTTCGATAACCAGGGTAATGTTTCTTTTGGAATTGAAGAGCACATCGATATTCCTGGGATGCGTTACGACCCTGATATTGGTATATTTGGGATGAACGTTTCGGTTACCTTCGAAAAACCCGGTTACAGAATAAAGAGAAGAAAAATTCAACAAAAAAAGATTCCCCAAAAACACCAGGTCACATCAGAAGAGACCATGGAGTTTATGCAGGAAAAATTCAAAGTTACGGTGGAATAGTAACCCAAATTAATATAAGGTGATAAATTGCCAAGAAAATACGGAAAGGCATCAAGAAAATGCAGAAGATGTGGGGATCACTCCGCCCTGGTAAGAAGATACGGGCTAATGTTATGCAGACAATGCTTCAGAGAACTTGCATCAAAAATTGGATTTAAAAAATATAATTAGAGGTGAATAAATTTGACTCTCATGGATCCTCTGGCAGACGCTCTTACCAACATGCGAAACAATGAAATGCAGGGAAACAACAGATGTACCATCACCCCCGCATCAAAAATGATTGGACATGTTCTAAGAACCATGCAGAAGGAAGAATATATAGGCGAATTCGAGTTCGTTGATGATGGAAAGGCAGGACAGTTCATGGTGGAACTCGAAGGTAACATTAACAAATGCGGTGTTATAAAGCCTAGACATGCCGTAAAGAAAGATGAATTTGAAAGATTTGAAAAAAGATATCTGCCCTCTAAAAACTTCGGAATAATAATAATGACCACACCCGAAGGAATTATGACCCATAAAGAGGCTAAAGAAAAGGGAATTGGCGGCAGGCTTTTAGCTTACATTTATTAAGGTGATTATTATGGCTCAAGTAGCAATTCTCAGAGATGAAATCCTCATACCAGAGGGGATAAAGGTTACCATAAAAGATGAAATTGTGGTAACCGGTTCAAAGGGTGAACTCAAAAGAAAATTCAAAAGCCGAAATATCAAAATCAGCGAAGATGATGGAAAAATCATTTTAGAAGCCCCTTTTCCAAAAAAAAGGGATAAAGCCATGTTGGGTACAATAAAATCCCATCTAACTAATATGATCATAGGATTAACTGATGGTTTTAATTATAAGATGAAAATAGTTTACGCTCACTTTCCCATGACCGTTAAAGTATCCGGTGACAAGGTAAACATCGATAATTTCCTTGGAGAAAGACATCCCCGTACTGCTAAAATATTAGGCGAAACCAAGGTCCAGGTAAAGGGCGATGAAGTCATCGTGAAAGGAATAAATAAGGAAGATGTAGGTCAAACCATGGCCAATATTGAACAGGCCACTAAAATAAAGGGCAGAGATCCCAGGGTATTCCAGGACGGAATATACTTAATCAGTAAGGAGTAAGGTGACCACAATGAAAAAACCACATTTTAAACGTCAGGAATGGCACAGGTACAAAAAACTGGGAGACAAATGGAGGAAAGCCCGGGGAAAAACCAGTAAACGAAGAAGGTATGAAGCAAGAAAACCAGCGATGCCATCTATAGGTTATGGATCTCCTAAAGATAGGAGAGGTTTACATCCATCTGGATACCAAGATGTTTTGGTTTCTAATCTTAAAGAATTAGAAAAATTAAACCCGGAAACCCAGGCAGGAAGGATTAGTTCCACAGTAGGAAACAGGAAAAAGGAAATGATCCTTGAAAAAGCAACAGAATTAGGAATTAAAATATTAAACAAATAAATAAAGTAATTATAATATGTGTATGGGATCTGATAAACTATAAAACCAGATTTCAAGCGCAATTCAATCCTTATTCAAATATAATGATTTGATTTTAGGATTATCATAGAAACAAACAGCCATAAAAAAAAGGTTGTTTCAGGGAGGTTTTTAATGAATCTTACTACTCAAAAAAGATTGGCTGCAGATATCCTCAAGGTAGGAGTAAATCGGGTTTGGATAGATCCGGAAAATACTGAAGAAGTATCACGGGCCATAACCAGAGATGGAATAAAGCAACTAATTAATAACGGAGTCATTAAGGCTAAACCAAAAAAAGGGATTAGCAGCTATCGATCTAAGAAGATCGCACAACAGAAAAAGAAAGGAAGAAGAAAAGGCCGTGGTAGTATAAAAGGGGCTAAAGGGGCAAGAAACCCCAAGAAGAAAGCTTGGATGACTACCATAAGGGCATTGAGAAAAGATTTGAAGGATATGAGGGATAATAGGGATATAAATAAAACCACTTATCGTAAGCTTTATAAAATGGCTAAAGGTGGAGCATTCCGAAGTAAATCTTATATGAAAACCTATGCTCGGGATCATGACCTTCTCAGATAATGGGGGAATATTATGGCACACGGATCAAGATATAAATTGGCATTTAAAAGAAGAAAAGAAGGAAAAACAAATTATAAAGCCAGATTAAAGCTAACCACAATGGATAAACCCAGGATGGTCGTACGAATTTCAAATAAACATGTAACCGCCCAAATAATTAAAATAAACAATGAGGGAGATGAAACTCTAGTAGCGGCCAGTTCCAAGGAACTGGAAAAATTAGGCTGGAAAGCCGGAGGAAAAAACACCTCGGCCGCCTACCTCACTGGATTTTTATGCGGAAAACGGGCAGTAAATGAAGAAATAAACGAGGCAACCCTGGATATTGGTCTGAAATCATCACTAAAAGGATCTAAGATATACGCAGTACTCAAAGGCGCAGTGGACGCTGGATTGGAAGTACCCTATGATGAAAGTATTCTACCAGAAGAAGACAGAATAAACGGAGAACACATAGCAAATTACAGTCAGAGCCTCAGCGATGCAGAGACCAGTAAGAAGTTTTCTCAATATATAGAAAAGGGACTTCAACCTTCAGATATCCCTGATCACTTCAAAGAAATTAAAGAAAAGATTAAAGAGGAATCATCATGAACAATGATATGGAAGAATGGGAGCCAAAAACCAACCTAGGACGTATGGTTAAGGAAGGCACCATCAGCGATATCGATGAGATATTCGACCGAGGCCTCCCCATAATGGAACTGGAAATCATAAACAGCCTATTACCAGATCTGGAAGAAGAAGTAATGGATGTAAACCTGGTGCAGAGGATGCACAAATCAGGTAGAAAAGTAAACTTCCGAGTGATAGTAGCCGTGGGAAATAAAAATGGATACGTTGGCCTAGGCCAAGGTAAAGCCAAAGAAGTAGGTCCGGCCATAAGAAAAGCAGTAGATGATGCTAAATATAATATAATAAAGGTACGCAGAGGATGTGGAGACTGGGGATGCGTCTGTGGAAAAGAACACACCGTACCATTTAAAGTGGAAGGAAAAGTAGGAAGCGTAAAGGTAACCCTCATACCCGCACCAGGTGGCGTAGGATTGGCCATAGGAGATGTGGGAAAAACCATACTGAAACTAGCTGGAATAGACGACGTATGGTCCGATACCAGAGGACAAACCCAAACCACAATAAACTTCGCAGGAGCTGTTTTTGAAGCATTAAAACAGTTAAGCAGAGTTAAAGCCAAGAAATCAGATCTTAAGAATCTGGGAGTGGAATGCGCCGACTAGAACATTCCTAGTTTAGTAAATATTAAGGTGATAATAAATGATTGCAGCCATAAGAGTAAGGGGCAGAACTGGAGTAAAGGGGGATATAGCAGATACCATGGAAATGTTACGGCTAACTAGAATAAATCATGCCGTGATACTAGATGAAAACCCCAGCTATCAGGGAATGCTCCGGAAGGCAAAAGATTACATAACCTGGGGAGAGATAAAAAAAGAAACCCTGGTTAATATGATATCCAAAAGGGGAAAATTACCGGGAGATTTAAAGGTTACAGATGAGTATCTGAAGGAAAACACCAGTTACAAATCCATAGAAGACCTCTCCCAAGCAGTTGTAGAAGGAACGAAACTGGAAGAATCAGGTATTAAACCAGTGTTCAGATTACATCCGCCCCGAAAAGGATTTAAGAATACTAAAAAAGCTTATAATGAAGACGGAAGTTTAGGATACAGGGGAGAAAACATAGAAGACCTGATTAATAAGATGTTATAGGATCAACCTTTTAAAAAAAGGTTAATCAAAAGATGAAGATCATATAACATCCCTAAGATCAAATAAACATCCCTATATCACATAAAATCCCTAAAAAAAATTCAAGCTAATAAATAATCACATCGAAGGTTGATCACATGATAAGAAAAACACGAAAAATAAGGAAAATGCGTGGATCACGAACTATAGGTGGAGGTTGTTCCAAAAAAAGAAGAGGAGCAGGACACCGTGGTGGAAGAGGAATGGCTGGAGGCCACAAGCACATGTGGTCCTGGATAGTCAAATACGATCCTCAACATTATGGAAAATATGGTTTTAAAAGACCCCAGAAGACCATATATAAATTCAAACCCATAAATCTTGACTTCCTGGATGAAAAACTCGATGAGTTAGTCTCCAAAGGCTTAGCCAGTGAAGAAAACGGCAAGATAGTGGTGGACGTTACCAAGATGGGTTACAACAAAGTTCTGGGAAAAGGCAAAATCACCAGATCAGTGGTGATTAAATCACCTAAATTCTCCCAAAGTGCTATCGATAAGATAGAAGATGCTGGAGGAGAAGCATCAATCATTTAATATTTATCATATGCAGAAAGCCCTGTAAAAATAGAAATTGTTACTACAAAATAGTAAAGTCTTAAGGAGTGAAATCATTGATTGAAAAACTGGAACCCATTTTTACTCTACTTCCTCAGGTAGGATCTCCAACATATAGAGTTCCTTTTAAAGAAAAACTTAAATGGACCGGAGTAATTTTAATACTTTACTTCATATTAGGTCAAGTAGCTTTATTTGGTCTAAGCGCAACAGCTGTAGATCAATTCTCAACACTAAGGGCTGTTCTAGCAGGAAACTTCGGATCAATCATTACCCTGGGTATTGGTCCTATTGTTTCGGCATCAATCATATTACAATTATTGGTGGGTGGGAAGATCATTAAACTGGATCTATCCCAGCCCCGGGATAAGGTATTATTCCAGGGAACCCAAAAACTCCTAGCCATAATATTCACCGTATTTGAAGGTGCAGTACTGGTATTAACCGGTGCATTATCACCATCAGCTCCCCAGTTAGCCTGGATACTCATATTACAGATAACCATCGGAGGTATATTGATAATATTCCTGGATGAGGTGGTATCCAAATGGGGATTCGGTAGTGGTGTAGGATTATTCATCGCAGCAGGAGTAGCACAAACCATAATAGTTGGATCTTTCAACTTCTTATCATCTCCAACATCCCCCGGGGTGCCATCGGGAGCGATACCTCACTTCCTGTATACGTTGACCACCAGCCAACCAGACTTCTCTCTACTCATTCCGGTGTTTGCGGTAATAGTGGTGTTCCTGGTGGTGGTATATGCAGAAAGTATGCGAGTGGAAATACCTCTATCCTATGGTGGAGTTAAAGGAGCACGTGGAAAATATCCGCTTAAATTCATATATGCCAGTAATATGCCGGTTATATTAGCCAGCGCACTTCTCTTGAACGTGCAGTTATTTGCAACACTGTTCCAGAAACTGGGAATCCCCATCTTCGGAACATATTCCAATGGAAAAGCAGTGAGTGGTCTGGCATTATGGCTCACCTCACCCACATTAAGTATGATCTTCACCAACCCTTTGCAGGTGCTATTCTATGCAGTGGTATTCATTGGTATATGTATATTGTTCGCCTGGTTATGGGTTGAACTAAGTGGAATAGGTCCTAAACAGGTATCTAAACAGTTATATCAGATGGGAATGCAGATACCAGGTTTCAGAAGTAACCGAAGTCAATTTGAAAGGATTCTTAAAAAGTACATACCAGCCATAACCATAATGGGCGGTGCCTTTGTGGGTCTTCTGGCTTTCGGAGCGGATCTAACCGGTGCACTGGGTGGAGGTACTGGAGTACTGCTTACCGTAGGTATAGTGTACAAATTATATGAAGAATTAGCCCAGGAGCAACTGATGGACATGCATCCCATGCTCAGAAGATTCTTGGGTGACTAAAAAAAATAGGATAACCAATACTATAATAAGAAATTATGTTTAAAAAAAATATGAGATTTAAAGGGGATTAAAATGAAAGTGGTAGTTGTAGCTGGAATTCCAGGCTCAGGAAGTACCACGGTTCTTAAAGGAGCCCTGGTAAACCTTGATTACGTACATGTTAATTATGGGGATGTGATGTTGGAGATAGCCCAGAAAATGGATTTAGTAGAAAATCGGGACTCCATGAGGAAACTATCCCCTGATGTTCAGAAAGAAGTTCAGAGGGAAGCAGCTAAAAGTATAAGGGAGATGTCAGAGGAAAATAATATAATCGTGGACACCCACTGCACCATAAAAACACCCCTTGGTTTCCTACCCGGACTTCCACCTTGGGTGTTGGAAGAATTACAGGTAGATCAGTTCGTACTCATCGAAGCAGATGCAGAGGAAATATTACTGAGGAGAATCAGTGATACAACGAGAACCAGGGATATGGAGAAATTAAAGGACATAGATTTACATCAACAGATGAACAGATCCGTCTCCATGGCCTATGCTGCAATGACCGGTGCCACAGTCCAGATAATAGAAAATCATGACAACCAACTGGAAGAAACTACCCAAAAGATGATTGAAACCTTAAAATAAAGATTATGTATTCAATAAAAAGATGAGGAAATAAAAAATGGCAGGCTTCGATTTTCTAAATCCAATATTAAATCCAATATTAAACCCTTTACTGACTCTGGTTAATGATCCAAACAATCCTATGTTTGGAGCTATAATCGGAGTATTCATAATAGCCACCATCGTGGCCTTTCTAATCACACTGGCTAACAAATTACTGGTGGACCAGGATCGTCTGCAGTACCTGCAGAAGGAGATGAAAGAATATCAGCAGGAGATGATGAAGGCCCAGAAATCTGGTGATCCTAAATTAATGGCAGAAATGCAGAAAAAACAGTCCAAATTCATGGAAATACAGAAGGAAATGATGTTCAACTCCTTCAAACCCATGATAGTAACTTTCGTACCCATCATCATCGTATTCTACTGGATGGCTGGAAATCCTATTATTGCACATTTCTATGTGCAGTTACCCACCTTTGGTTACTACATATTCTTGGTACCATTTTTCCAATGGATAGCCACCATGTTCTATCCAGTAGGTGCTGTAACCCCTTTCGCCACCATAGGATGGTTAGGATGGTATATATTAGTTTCATTTGCCATGTCCCAGATGTTCAGGAAGTTAATGGGAATTAAAAGTGGAGGAATGTAGTTTCAAACTCACCATCAGATTAAATAAATTATTTAAAATAAAAAAATGAATCTCAAGGAGAAAAAATAACATGCCACAATTAAGATACAGATCAAGATCTTATAAGAGAACTTTTAAGAAAACCCCCGGAGGCAAAACAGTACTACATTATAAGAAGAAAAAACCCTCCAAGCACGTTTGTGCTAGCTGCGGTAAAGTACTGCACTCAGTCCCCCGAGGAAGACCATATCAAATAAGAAAACTTTCAAAAACTAAGAAAAGGCCGAACAGACCATTCGGAGGGTATCTCTGCTCAGAATGCTCCCGTGATGTGTTTAAAAAAGAGGCCCGATCCTGATGATCATTACCATCGGCGGACTTGCCGGAAGCGGTACTACCACCGCATCTAAAATCCTCTCAGAAAAAATGGGCATTCCATATATCTCAGCAGGGGATATTTTTCGCCAGATGGCTCATGAACATAATATGGATATATTGGAGTTCAGTGAATTCGCTGAATCAAATACCCACATAGATGATGAGATTGACCAGAGACAGGCACAGATCGCCCGAGAAAAAGATGATCTGATAGTTGAAGGTAGGCTATCCGCCTATTTCATCGATGCAGACATTAAAATATGCTTCATCGCACCTTTAGATGTTCGAGCTCGAAGAATAAGCCACAGAGAAGATAAATCTGCTGATGTGGTGAGAAAGGAGATTAGAAAAAGGGGAGAAAGTGAAGCTAAACGGTATCTGGAAATACACAACATCGACATAAATGATTTGGACATATATGATCTTATCATCAATACCAATAGTTTCAATCCAGAAAGTATAGCCAATATCATATTAAAAGCAACAGAAGAAATTTAAGGCCTTTACACGGATAGGGCCGTTTTGTTAAAATTTAACAGTTAATTAAGAAATATTGAGGTGAATTAAATGCCAGCAATAGAAGTTGGAAGAATATGTATAAAAATCGCAGGAAGAGAAGCAGGAGAAAAATGCGTTATTATAGAGATTATCGATGATAAATTCGTAGAAATTGTAGGTGATTCTATAAAAAATAGAAGATGCAATATAAAGCATTTAGAACCTGTGGATCAGACAATAGAGATAAAATCCGAGGATATAGAACAGATAAAAAAGGATCTGCAGGCTGCTATAGCTTAAAAACTATACACTAGAAGCCATAATTTTAAAAAAATCATTTTAATGGATTTCATAATTTTTTAAAATCCTAAAAAAAAATTAAAAGTTAACAATGGGTTTTGTTGATGGTAGAACTGCTTCATAAGGCAGAAGGTGAAACCGATCCTAAATATGGATGTTCACCCCTTAAAAGACCTATCGAAGAGCATATATCCAAAGGTGTTATTAACCTGGATAAACCATCAGGACCCACCTCCCATGAAGTTGATTCCTGGGTTAAAAGAATACTCTCCGCCGATAAAACGGGTCATGGAGGAACTCTCGATCCCCGGGTTACTGGTATACTACCTGTAGGAGTTGATCAGGCTACCCGGGTTATTCATCTTCTCCTGGAAGCACCCAAAGAATACGTCTGTCTCATGAGACTTCATGAAGAAGTTGAGGATTGCCGTATAGCAGAGATTCTCAGAGAATTTCAAGGGAAAATATTCCAAACACCACCAGTTAAATCAGCAGTAAAAAGGGAGCTCCGGGTACGTAGGATATACTACGTAAACCTCTTAGAACTCGAAGGACAAGATGTTCTTTACAAAATAGGCTGTGAAGCAGGCACTTATATCCGGAAATACTGTCATGATATAGGCGAAGCATTAGGATGCGGTGCCCATATGGCTGAACTTCGCAGAACCAGAGTAGGTCCTTTCCAAGAAGATGAAACCTTAAAAACCTTACAGGATCTCACTGATGCCTACCATGAATGGAAAGAAGAAGGAAAAGAATCTACATTGCGCGAAGTTATAATGCCCATGGAACAGGCAACTGCTCATCTGCCCCAAATCATCATAAGGGATTCAGCTGTAGATGCTATAGCCCATGGGGCTGATCTGGCCGCAGGAGGAATAACTTCCCTGAGCAGTAACGTAGAGAAGGGATCTACCGTTGCCTTATTCACCCTGAAAGGTGAACTGGTTGCGGCGGGTGAAAGTCTACATAACTGTCAAGAAATCCTGGAGAAAAAGAAAGATATCATGGTAGATATAAAAAAAGTTTTTATGGAACCTGGAACATATCCAAAGATGTGGAAGTAAAAACCGCTCTTTGTATGAACTTCCCCCCAAAAATCTAAAAATATTATACCATATCAAAGTGCCCATATTAATGATATCTAAGTTAATATCATTAATTTATAAGATTGTAGTTGTCTTGATGCCGGGATAGTCTAGCCTGGTAAGGCGCAAGACTGGAAATCTTGTGGAGCTTTGCTCCGCCTGGGTTCAAATCCCAGTCCCGGCGTTTATAAAGTAAATTAAAGTCATTCCTTTAGATTTACCATAATAATAAAAAAAGAAATAGGAAATATAACAAAGGAACTTAATAAGAGAGCAAAATAAATCTAAAATAAACAAAAAAAAGCAAATAAATGAAATGATAATTTTAAAAAATGGATTTCAGCCTTAGTTGGATTGGAGGAATAATAGTATGGAAGAAGAATTCAAACACATGGTCCGTATAGCTAGAAAAGACGTTGATGGTAATAAACCAGTGGTAAACGCACTTGCAGATATAAGGGGTGTGGGAATAGCATTATCCGGAGCCATATGTTCATCAATGGGATTAGATTTAAATCAGAAAATAGGATATTTATCAGATGATAAAATAAATGAAATAGAAGAAGCGGTGAAAAATCCGAAGAAGCATAATATTCCAGAATGGATGTTAAACCGAAGAAACGATTATGAAACAGGTAAAACAGTTCACCTAATAGAATCAGATTTAATGATGCGCCTAAGAGATGATCTGAACCGAATGAAGAAAATAAGAAGTTATAAAGGAAGAAGACATGAAGTCGGATTACCCGTAAGGGGTCAAAGGACCAAATCCACCTTCAGGAAAGGTACATCGGTAGGGGTCAGAAGAAGAAGAGGAAGAGTACAGTAGATTAATGAGGAGACGATCATATGGGACATCCAAGAAAATCAAGAAAAAAATATGACACACCATCTCATCCATGGAACGCTGATAGAATAAAATTAGAAAATAAATTAGTGAAAAAATATGGGCTTAAAACCAAAAAAGAGATTTGGAAAGCCGAAACGATGGTTAAAAAATATAGAAGAGACGCCAGAGAACTTCTGGGTATGTCCAGTGAACATAACAAAACCGAAAGGGAGCAATTATTAAGCCACCTGATAAACCAGGGATTTTTAGGTAAAGATGCTAAACTGGAAGATGTTCTCAATCTGACCATGGAAGACGTTCTTCGCAGAAGGCTGCAGACCATGGTACACCAGAAAGGACTGGCTAATACAGCCAAACAATCCAGGATTATGGTCGTTCACGGTCACATAGCCTTGGATGGTAAAAAAATAGATTCACCAAGTTATCTGGTAAAAAGCGGAGAAGAAGAACTTATAAGCTTCTATCAAGGCTCTGCAATGGAAAAATACCATAAACAACAGGCTACTGATAAAGCCGGTGAAAAATAAATAAAAAGATAAATTCACGATAGTAGAATAAAGGAAAAAAATTTTAATCTAAAAAAAATTTATAAGGTGAAAAAATGGCGGAAAAAGAAAAATGGGGTGTAGCTAATATTTATTCCTCCTTCAACAACACGATAATCACCGTTACCGATTTAACCGGGGCCGAAACCATAACCCAATGGTCCGGTGGTAAGGTAGTACGAGCAGACCGACAGGAATCATCACCCTTTGCAGCTATGGAAGCAGCAACCAGGGCAGCGGATGATGTAAAGGAAAAAGGATTAATAGGACTACACATCAGGGTCAGAGCACCCGGAGGAAACGGTCCAAGAACCCCAGGACCCGGAGCACAAGCCACCATAAGGGCTTTAGCTAGGGCCGGTATCAAAATAGGTAAAATAGAAGATGTCACTCCAATACCTCATGATGGAACAGGAAGACCCGGAGGTAAAAGGGGGAGAAGGGTCTAAAATGGATATAAATGTAAAATCCAGAGACGAACAAAAAATAGTTCTGGTAATAGAAGGTGCAGATGTACCTTTCATAAATGCTCTGCGCAGGATCTGCATGGTGGAAGTACCCACCATGGCCGTAGAAGAAGTGGAAATCTACAAGAATGATTCAAGAATTTTCGACGAAGTATTAGCCCATAGATTAGGACTGGTTCCAATTAAAACTGATCTGGAATCCATAATACCTCATGATGAATGTGACTGTACGGATCACTGCCCCCGCTGCAGTGTTTCACTCCTATTAAAAGAGAAAGGACCCAAAGTAGTATATTCCGGTGATCTAACATCACAGGATCCTAAAATAACCCCGGTTCATGATACCATACCCCTTCTTAAATTAAGGGATGATGAAGAAGTGGAACTGGAGGCAATAGCCCAGCTGGGATTAGGTCTGGAACATGCCAAATGGCAGCCCACCACTACAGCAGCTTATAAAACTTATCCAATAATCACAGTCGATACAGATAAATGTGAAGTCTGCGCCAAATGCGCTGAAGAATGCCCCCGGGGAGTACTTGAATTTGATGAAAAGAAAAATAAGATACTGATAGTTGATCCGGAAGAATGTAACATGTGCAGAACATGCGAGAAAGACTGTGAAGTGGAAGCCATAACCGTGAAAGGCCAAGAAGACAAATTCATATTTAAAATTGAGACTGATGGTTCACTTTCACCGGAAGAAGTTATAAAAGTTGCCTGCGACATATTAAGCGATAAATCTGATAAAATCATAACATTTAGTGAGGAGAAAGTTAAATGAAAACTCAAAAAACAAATCCCAAGATCACAGGACTTATAATGAGTCTTAAAGAAAAATCATACCAGGAAGAGGCAGCAATCTGGAAGGTTTTAGCCAGTAAATTGGAAAAATCCACCAGAAACCGGGCTGAAGTTAACCTATCACAGATCAACCGGCACACCTCAGCTGATGATCTGGTACTGGTACCTGGAAAAGTGTTAGGCAGCGGTGTACTGGAACATAAAGTTCAAATAGCAGCGTTAAACTTTTCTAAGAAGGCAACTCAAAAAATCGGAGATGCCGGAGGAGAATGCCTGGAGATAACACAGCTTATGGAGAAAAATCCTAAGGGCAGTGGCGTTAAAATAATAGAATAAAATATTCATAAATCAAGATAGGAATGGTATTAAAATGATCATAGATGGAGAAGGACTTGTATTGGGAAGACTGGCCAGCAAGGTCAGCAAAAAACTCTTACAGGGCGAGGATATAACAGTTTTAAACGCAGATAAAATAGTAATATCTGGGAATAAAGATTGGGCCTATCAAAGATATAAACAGAGAATAGATAGGGCAAGTATTTCCAACCCCCGAAGAATGGGACCAAAATATCCACGAAGACCCGATGATATTTTCCGCAGAACTGTAAGGGGCATGTTACCCTATAAAAAACCCAGGGGAAGAGAAGCCTTTAAATCTTTAAAGGTTTACGTAGGAATTCCTAAAGAATTAGAAAATAAAGAAGCCTTAAAACCGTTAGAAGCACAGCCTAAAAACATAGTGAAGAGTATAGAACTGGGAAAAGTATCCCATTTACTGGGCTCAAAATTTTAAGGTTATCTAAATAAAAATATAATCTGAACAGATAAATAAAAAAAAATTTAGGATTAGTGTAATAATGAAGAAAGTTATTCATACCAGTGGAAAAAGAAAAACAGCAATTGCACGGGGAAAATTCCGTGAAGGCAAAGGAAGAGTGAGGGTTAACAAATATCCTGCTGAACTCTACCAGCCAGAACTGGCCCGACTAAAAATAAACGAACCACTTACCCTGGCAGGTAAACTAGCAGATGATGTTGATATAGATGTTAAAGTTGTCGGTGGCGGTGTAATGGGACAGGCAGAGGCTGCGAGGATGGTAATAGCCAAAGGACTGGTTCAATGGACCAGTGACATGGATCTCAAAGAGAAATACTCACAGTACGATCGAACCATGCTGGTAGGAGATCCCCGAAGAAGCGAGCCTAAAAAGTACGGTGGAAGAGGGGCCCGAGCCCGTAGACAGAAAAGTTACCGATAAAAAATCGGATGATCTATCATTTAATCCCCATTTAACCGGGGATTAATCTAGATTGATAGATCAAATCAAAAATTTATTTTAACAAAAAAAGGACTAAAATGATGGTTTTATGATACCAGTCAGATGTTTAAGCTGTGGAAAAGTAGTATCTGCATATTTTGAAGAATATAAAAAGAGAACAGAGGAAGGAGAAGATCCTAAGGAAGTTCTTGATGATCTGGGAATAGACAAATACTGCTGCAGAAGAATGTTCATATCTCATGTTGAAGTATGGTAAAAAGGGGGCCGTAGGGTAGCTTGGTCCATCCTCTCAGCCATTGAAACAAGTAATCAGTTAGTTCAAGGAAAATAAAAAATTTTTGAACTAAATATTTTTTCAACTGAAACGGGGATGGTCAACACACCGGAACGCTGGAGACCCGAGTTCAAATCTCGGCGGCCCCATTTTACGTTAACAAACTATTAAACAACCTTTTAAAAAAAGGTTGATCAAAAGGATTAGATCAAAAAAAAACCCTATTAAAGGGGTTGAAATTAATTTATTATTTATTAAGGCATAAAATGCGATATAATAAAAATATAGAATTATCAGGAGAAGTATGATATGCCCAGAAAGAAAAAAACCGCTAAAAAGGAAGTAAAACCCACGGAATTAACTCGGTTTGAAAAAGCCAGACTGATTGGTGCCCGAGCTCTACAACTTTCCATGGGTGCCAAACCACAGATTGAAGTTACTGGTTCCATTGATCCCATAGACATAGCAACAATAGAACTTAAAGAAAATCTAATACCACTAAAGGTTAAGAGAATAGGCGAAAAATAAAAAAGGCTTATAAAAATAAGATATAATCCAAAAATAAGACCTGAATAACCACTGTTTTTTTATATAAGAGGTGTTAATTGTGGATAGTATTATAGAAGACATACGTGTAAGAAAGATATTAGACAGTAGAGGAAACCCTACCTTAGAGGTGGACGTAATAACCTGGAATGGTTTCGGAAGGGCAGCAGCTCCAAGCGGAGCCAGCACTGGCGCTCGTGAAGTAGTAGCCTTTCCCGCAGGTGGAGTGGATAAGATAATCGGAGAAGTAGAAGATATCATATCCTCTGAACTTATTGGAATGGATGCAGAAGATTTAAACGAAATAGATCTGGTCCTGAAAGAGATTGATGGTACAGAAAACTTATCATCCATAGGAGGAAACACCACCGTCGCAGTTTCCATGGCCACGGCCAAAGCAGCATCATCATCCTATAATATGCCATTATACCGATTTTTAGGCGGTAACATGCCTACAGAAATACCCTATCCCCTGGGTAACATGATCAACGGAGGAGCACACGCTGGGAAAAATGCACCGGATATACAGGAATTTTTAGTAATACCCGTAGGAGCAGAGAACATAACTGAAGCGGTTTTTGCAAATGTGAGTGTACATAAAAAGATCAGAGAAATGATCCAGGCTAAAGATAAAACATTCACCGGTGGTAAAGGTGATGAAGGAGGATGGGCTCCCAACCTTACCAGTGAAGAGGCACTGGAGATACAGGTCCAATCCTGCCAGATAGTCACAGACCAGATTGGTGTGGAGGTAAAACCCGCCTTGGATATGGCTGCCAGTGAAATGTGGGATCCGGAAAAGGAAACTTACATATACCAGAGAGAAGGTGTAAACAGAAGTACCGGAGAACAAATAGATTTCGTAGAAGAAATCATAGACACCTATGGATTTTATTTTGTAGAGGATCCCATAAGAGAAGGAGATTTTACTGGATTTGCCGAGCTCACCAAAAAAGCAGGTGACAAATGCTTGATCTGTGGAGATGATATCTTCGTAACTAATTCAGATATCTTGAATGAAGGAATAAGTAAAAAGGCTGGTAACTCCATAATCATAAAACCCAACCAGATAGGAACCCTCACAGATACTTATAAAACTGTTGAATTAGCACGAAACAACAAGTACGTGCCTGTGGTATCTCACCGATCTGGTGAAACCACCGATGAAACCATAGCACACCTGGCTGTTGCATTCAACTGTCCTATAATCAAAACAGGAGCAGTTGGTGGTGAACGCATAGCCAAACTCAACGAACTGATCCGAATAGAAGAAGAGATAACCGAACCCCGTATGGGCATTATAGAAAAATACAGATAAATTAACCTTATCATTCTTTTATAATTCAAAAAAAATATTCGAATAATACAAAATCGAAATTTGCAAGTTAAAATCAAATAAGGAAGATTAAAAATGGCTAAAATAACAATTGACTACGATAAATGTGAGGGTGCAGACTGTGCAGAATGCGCTGATGTATGTCCCATGGAAATATTCATCCTCGAAGGCGATAAAATGGTAACCCAACACTGTGAAGAATGCAGCCTATGTGAAGTTTGCGTGGATGTTTGCCCCAACGAAGCAGTAAAAGTGGAAGAAGATTAAAAAATATAATCATCATTTATCAAATGATAAAAAAAACCAGAATAATTAATCCAAAGCACATTATTTAGGATAAAAAAATAAAATTAAAAGATATTAAAGATAAAAAACCCATATTTTTAATTAAAATGAAATTTAAATGAATTAAACTCTGTTTATTTCCTTAAATAAACCCTTAAAGATGTTATTATATCTAACATTATAATCCATATTCCGGGTGAATTTAAAAGAATATAAAGAAGTTAACAAGAATTTAAATATGATATAATGAGGTGATAAGTTGTCAGAACTCTTAATACCCCTGGACAGATATTTAGCAGCCGGTTTACACATCGGCACTCAACAGAAAACCAAGGACATGGAAAGATATATTTACCGGGTAAGGGCCGATGGACTTTACGTATTAGACGTGAGAAAAACCAACGACAGAATAATGTCCGCCGCCAAATTCCTGGCCAAATTCGACCCAGATGATGTACTGGTAGTGTCTACCCGACAATATGGACAGGCACCCGTAAAAAGATTCGGAGAAATCACAGGAGCCAAAACCATACCTGGAAGATTCATACCAGGAACCCTGACCAATCCGGAATATTCCAAATTCATCGAACCCAAAGTGGTTGTGGTCACCGATCCCAGATCAGATTCTCAGGCAATAATAGAAGCTAAACAGATGGGACTGCCAGTATTGGCATTATGTGATACAGAAAACCTACTGGGAAATGTGGACATCGTAGTACCAGTAAATAATAAGGGAAGAAAAGCCATAGCACTGGTCTACTGGCTACTGGCTCGTCAGATCCTGCGGGAAAAAGGAATAATAGCAGAAGATCAGGATTTGGATGTGGAACCAACCGATTTCGAATTGAAAATATAAGGTTCCGAACACAGAGAAGATCATCCTACGCATTTAGAAAAGATGTTTCATTCCAAACAAAAAACAAAAATGGGAAATAGATAGTTGGTAAATATATAAGGAATGTCTAAAAAAAATAAAAGGCAGTGTTTTTTATGATCAGAAAACCTGCAGTGGCAGGTACATTCTATGAATCAGATCCTGATTCTTTAAAAAGAAGAATCGAATGGTGTTTCAATCACCAGCTGGGTCCGGGACAAATACCAGACCGACTAGGGGAGAAAAGGGAAGTTAAAGGAATAATAGTACCCCATGCCGGTTACATGTATTCTGGACCAGTGGCCGCCCATGCTTATTTAAATTTAGCAAAGGATGGTTTACCTGATACTTTTATCATACTATGCCCCAATCACACTGGAATGGGCTCAGGTGTTTCAACTGTAAATGAAGGACAATGGGAAACTCCCTTAGGACTCTCCAAAATCGATGAAGAATTTGCAGAAGAACTACTTCAAAATGCAGCCATACTAGACTCAGAACCCTTAGCTCATCTTCAAGAGCATAGCTGTGAGGTACAGCTCCCTTTCCTGCAATATATAGCCAGTAAAGGTGATAAAAGGTTTAAAATTGTACCCATATGCATGTGGATGCAGGACCTGGAGACCGCCACAGAAATAGGCAATGCAATAGTAAAAACTAGTAATGATCTGAATCGAGATGTGGTTCTGGTGGCCAGTACAGATTTCACCCATTACGAAACCCAACAAATAGCCAGTAACAATGATGGCCAGGTTTTAGATGCTATAAAAAGTTTAGATGAAAGAATATTCATGGGGACCGTGGCTGAATTAAACGTATCCATGTGTGGCTATGGAGCTGTAGCAGCCAACATAGTCTATTCGAAAGCTAAAGGCGCTAAAAAAGCTGAAATATTTAAATACGCAACTAGTGGCGATATCACAGGAGACCACAGTAGAGTAGTAGGCTATGCATCGGCGGGGTTAATCTAAATATATAAATTTCTCATTAACCGGATCTTATTCTAATAAATTTTTTTATAAATGTGGGGTGTAACACTTATATGAAAATCACAGCATCTGCACCGGGTAAAGTCATTCTTTTTGGAGAACACTCCGTGGTTTATGGAAAACCGGCCATAGCCGTCGCTGTAAACAGACATGTTCATATAACCATCCAGGAAGGATCTGACACCCTTATCCATGTTCATTCACCGGAACTGGAAGTTTCCGGATACCTAGAACTAGAAGATGAAACAGTAAACTGTGAAAATAAACTGAAAAGTGGTATATTAAATTACATTCTAAAATCATTAAAAAAAATCCAAGATGGAACAGGATCAACATTTAAAAAAGGATTGGAAATCACATTAGAACTGGAAATACCCATTGGGGCAGGATTAGGATCATCAGCCGCAGTCACCGTAGCAACACTGGCAGCGGCTTTCAAATACTTTAATCAGGAAGTTGATAGAAAAAAACTAGCACAGTTAGCTCATGAGGTAGAATTAGAGGTTCAGGGAGCAGCAAGTCCCATTGACACCGCCCTAAGCACTTATGGAGGTGCTATTTATCTTTCACCAGAAACTGGGGAAATAATCAACTTATCCTTAGATTGGAATATTCCCTTAGTAATAGGACACACTCTACGGGAGAGCAACACTGCACAATTAATAAAGACGGTTAGAAATAAAAAAGAAAGATATCCCTCCATCTTAAACCCATTATTCGAATCCATGGAACAGATCACATTGGAAGCACGAGAAGCGTTAACTAGAAAAGATGAAAATAGACTGGGAGAACTGATGAATATCAATCATGGTCTCTTAGATGCGTTGGGTGTGAACACTCCTGTGCTTTCAAAAATGATCTACCTCGCCAGGGAAAGCGGAGCTAAGGGTTCCAAGATCACCGGTGCTGGTGGCGGGGGAAGTATCATAGCATACTGTCCCGGGAAGGAAGAAGAAGTATTAAAGCAACTAAAAATGGAAGAAAACGCATTCCCTATCCAAATCTCTCAGAACGGTTGCCAGGTAAAGAAGATTTAAAAAAAAGGTATATAATAGGCGGGATTTAAGTTTGATAATTTTAAAACTGGGTGGAAGCGTTATAACCCGGAAAGAAGCCGAAAAACCCACTATAAATCCGGATAATTTAGGTAGAATAGCCCGGGAGATATCACAGTCAAATTACCATAAGCTCATCATAGTTCATGGTGCCGGTTCCTTTGGCCATCCATTCGCCAAAAAATACGGTATAGGAGATAAAATAGATAACCTTAAAGACTTACAACATAAGATAGAGGGATTCTCCCTTACACAGCACCATGTTCGTAAATTGAACACCAGTGTCACAGAATATTTAATAAAAAATGGGGTAAACGCAGTTTCCCTACCGCCATCATCATTCATTAAAACAGAAGATAAAAGAATCTTAGGCCTAGATTTGAGTTTAATAAAAGATTATCTGGAATTAAATTTCACCCCAGTAATATATGGAGATGTGGTATTGGATTATGATGAATCCATAAAAATGGCAGTACTCAGCGGAGATCAGCTGATACAATATTTAGCCCAGCATCTTAAGCCAGAGAGAGTGATCCTAGCCACAGATGTGGATGGTATATACGATAAGGATCCTAAAAAACACCCAGACGCCCAACTTTTAGAAGTGGTATCAAAAGCAGAACAACTACAAACTGGAGATGCAGAAACCGTAGATGTTACCGGGGGAATGGGTGGAAAAGTGGCTGAATTATTACAACTAGCAGATAAAGGAATAGAATCTGAAATTATTAATGCTAATCAAATTGATATTATAAAAAACGCCATAAACGGCGAGAAAATAAAGGGAACTATAATTAAAGGAATGAAGAAGGAATAAAGAAAATGATTCATCAACGAAAATTAGAACACCTGAAGATATGCTCCAGCAGCGATGTGGAGTATAGGCTGAAGAAAACAGGTTTTAATGATATAGAATTAATTCATAAAGCTCTTCCTCAAATAGATAAGGAAGGGATCAGTTTAAAAACTGAATTTTTAAATAAGAAATTAGAAGCACCCATTATCATCACCGGTATAACCGGAGGCCATCCTGCATCCCGAGAGGTAAACAGAGAACTGGCAAAAGCAGCTGAAAAGCTTAAAATAGGGATGGGGATGGGAAGTCAACGAGCCGCCGTGGAACATCCTGATCTCTTAACCACTTACACCATAATAAGAGATGAAGCACCATCCACTTTTATAATAGGAAATATAGGAGCTCCTCAAATAGAATACGCTGATAAAGCAGCGGATATGATGGACTTAGATGCTCTGGCTATTCATCTTAACCCTTTACAGGAAGCGATACAACCTGAAGGGGATGTGAATGCTAAAAATTATCTGAAACTGATTAAAGAAACTACGGAATCTCTGGAAATTCCAGTCATCGTTAAAGAAACCGGTGCCGGAATAAAAAGAGAAGATGCTATAGCTTTAGAAAAAGCAGGAGTTGCAGCTATCGATGTAGCTGGTTCAGGTGGGACCAGCTGGGCTGCTGTAGAGACTTATCGCTCCCAGGATAGAAGTCTGGGAGATCTGTACTGGGATTGGGGTATACCCACTGCAGTAAGCACTGTGGAGGTTTCCCAGTCCATAAAAATACCCATAATCTCTTCTGGAGGAATTAGAACCGGATTGGATATGGCTAAAGCCATAGCCTTAGGTGCTGATGCAGTTGGGATAGCATTACCCCTACTTAACGAAGCTTATAAAGGACATGAAGCAGTTATGGACAGATTAAAGAAGTATATGGAAGAATTAAAGGTGGCCATGTTCCTGGTGGGAGCTTCCAACAGGGAAGAACTAAAAAAATGTGACCTGATAATTCAGGGAAAAACCAGAGAATGGCTCACCCAGAGGGGTATAAATACAGACAAATATGCCAGGAGGTCCTCATTATGAGTGTGGAAGTAATCGCCATCGGAGGATACGAAGAAGTAGGTAAGAACATGTCTGCCGTCAAGATCGGTGAAGATGTGGTAATATTCGATATGGGTATACACTTGGATAGGGTACATATACATGAAGATACGGATATGGCCCGTATGCATAGTTTGGACCTCATAGAAAGGGGAATAATACCTGATGATACTCTGATGAAGGAGGTAGATGGTAAGGTAAGGGCCATAGTATTTACCCATGGTCATCTGGATCATATCGGTGCAGTGGGGAAACTAGCCCACCGTTATGAAGCACCATTAATCGGAACTCCCTACACCATTGGATTAATAGAAAAAACCATCAAATCAGAAAAGAAATTCAAGGTGAACAATCCCCTGCAGATATTAAACCCCGGGGAGAAGATACAACTATCCCCTGATGTAACCCTTGAATTTATAAATACAACACACAGCCTTCCACAAACCGTTAATGCAGCTTTACACACTTCTGAAGGTATCATAGTATATGCTAATGACTTTAAATTTGATAACCATCAGATGTTATCCCCACCACCAGATTATCAAAGGTTACGGGAATTGGGTAGAAATGGTGTACTGGCTTTAATCGTGGAAACCACCAGGATGACCGACCAGCAAGAGGTTAAAACACACTCGGAAAAGGTAGCACGTCTAGTGTTACAGGATGTGATGGAACAGGCTTTAACCGAAAGGGAAGGAATGCTTATCACCACATTCTCATCCCATATAGAACGAATTCAGGCTATTTGTAACATCGCAGATCAAAGCGACCGACAGATCCTACTCTTAGGCAGGTCCATGGAACGCTTTGGCAGTATAGCAGAGAAACTGGGAATTTTAAACCTCCCAGCCACTACAAGTATCTATGGAAGCCCTAAAGCAGTAAACCGGGCACTGGCCCGGGCGGAAGAGAAAAGAGAAGATTTTCTCTTGGTGACCACGGGACATCAGGGTGAAGTGGATGCTCTCCTACCTAGAATTGCCAATGCCAAAACCAATTTCCATGTACGCCCCGGAGATAATGTTCTGATATCAGCACCTATAATTCCCAGCCCCATGAACATAGCCAACAGAAACGTAATGGAGAGAAGGCTTAAATCAAGCGGAGCCAGAATATATCCTAACTTACACGTATCCGGACATGCTGGAAGAGAAGATCACCGGGACTTCATCCGGATGCTCAATCCAGAGCATATAATACCATCCCACGGGGATCTGGAGATGTTAGCAGCTTACACTGAACTGGCAGAGGAAGAAGGATATAAGATGGGTAATAATATACATTTACTGCGTAATGGACAGGCACAGGTTTTCAATGGAGGAATATGAATTGGAAGTTTTAGATATACTGAAAAAATATTCAGCAGGTGTAGATGAGGAAATAGATAAATCATTAGGCACTGTTGATCCTAAAAATTTATATGACGCGTCTAAACACCTAATTAAAGCTGGTGGAAAGAAGATAAGACCTTCACTGGTATTGTTAAGTGCAGAAGCAGTGGGTGGTAGGACGGAAGGTGCTTATAAAACAGCAGCAGCTGTGGAACTGATCCATACCTTCAGCCTGATCCATGATGATATAATGGATGAGGATGAAATGAGAAGGGGAATGCCTGCAGTACATACCATCTGGGGAGAACCCATGGCCATACTCGCCGGAGATACCCTTTTTTCCCTAGCATTTGAACTGGTGGCCCAAACCCATGAAGAAGACATACCATCCCAACAGGTGATCAAAGCACTGAACACCGTGGTGGATGCCTGTATTAAGATCTGCGAAGGCCAAGCCTGTGATATGGGATTTGAAGGAAAGCTGGATGTTTCTGAATCAGAATATCTGAACATGATCTATAAAAAAACCGCAGCCTTAATAGCCGCAGCAACCAAATCAGGCGCTATACTGGGTGGTGGCAGTGAAGAACAGGTTGAAGCACTGGCTGAATATGGTAAACTGATTGGTATGGCTTTCCAGATACAGGACGATTACCTGGATGTGGTGAGTGATGCAGAGGAACTGGGCAAACCTGTAGGAAGCGATATTGTGGAGGGTAAAATGACCCTCATGGTGGTGCACACTTTATCGGAGGCATCAGCAGAGGATAAAGATCTACTGATAAACCTACTTAATAATAGCTCTAATAATAATTACAATGAAGAAGAAGTAGTGGAGAAGGCCATCAACATCTTCAATAAATACGGATCCATAGATTACACCAGGGATATAGCCCTGGAAAATGTAGAGAAAGCTAAGAAATTATTAGATGTAGTGGATGACTCACCAGCTAAAGAAGCACTCTCTTTACTGGCTGATTACATGTTACAGCGTAGTAATTAATCATTCATTTTAATATTTTCATTATTTATTTAATTAAATGTTTCAATTAAATGGTTGATTTTTATGGACAAAACAGAGAAACTCATATACCAATACGCCCTTTTAAATGCGGTTAATCATAAGGGCCAGGCTCATAGTAAGGCAGTGGTGGGTGTGATCATGGGAAACCATGCCGAACTACGCAAAGACCCTAAAAAAATCCTTAAACTAAGCTCAGAAATGGTGGAGAAAGTTAATAATATGAGCTTAGAGGAACAGAAGGTTGAACTTTCTAAACTAGGAGTTCAGGAATCTAAAAAAGAGAAAAAAACCCAGAAAAAAGGCCTTGCAGATCTTCCAAGGGTGGATGGTGAGGTTGTTTTAAGATTCGCCCCTAACCCCAGTGGACCTTTACATATTGGTCATGCCCGGGCTGCTTGTTTAAACCAGGAGTATGTTAAACACTATGGTGGTAAACTGATCTTACGGGTGGAGGACACAGACCCCCGTAGGGTGGATCCAGAGGCCTATCAGATGATCCCGGAGGATCTGAAATGGTTGAAGGTAGACTGGCAGGAAGAGGTCATCCAGAGTGATCGAATAAAGATTTACCATCAGTATGCGGAAGAATTGATAGGATTGGGCCAGGCCTACATGTGCACCTGTCCTGGTGATGAATTTAAGACGTTGAAGGATCGATGTCAGGCCTGTCCCTGCAGGGATCAATCACCGGAAGAGAATCTGGAACTCTGGAAAAAGATGCCTGAAATGAGAGAGGGAGAAGCAGTTTTAAGGGTTAAAACAGATCTAAATCATAAAAATCCTGCTATCAGGGATTGGGTGGCCATGCGCATAGTTGAGAAGGAACATCCTCGTATTGGTGATGATTTTAAAGTTTATCCTATGATGAACTTCTCCGTGGCTGTGGACGACCATCTTATGGGTGTTACCCATGTTCTACGGGGTAAGGACCATCTGGCTAACAGTGAAAAACAAAAGTACCTCTATCAGCACTTCTCCTGGAAAATCCCGGAGTTCATTCATTATGGACGTTTGAAAATGGAGGATATTGCTTTAAGCACATCCCAGGCCCGTAAAGGTATAGAGGACGGTGTTTATCAGGGTTGGGATGACCCTCGGCTGGGTACTATCCGGGCCATAGCCCGTAGAGGAATAATGCAGGAAGCAATTCAGGAATTGATGCTGGAGATAGGAGTGAAAATAGCCGATTCCACGGTGAGTTGGAAGAAGATATACGGCTTGAACCGTAATCTACTGGAAGATAAGAGCAACCGTTACTTTGCAGTGTTAAATCCGGTGAAGGTGGAAATTCAGGGCCTTCCTGAATCATTAAAGGGTAATATAGAGCGTCTTAAACATCCTGATTACCCGGATGGAGGTGTTAGGGAACTTCCATTTGATGGGGTGGTTTATCTCGATCAGGAAGATTTAGAGAATAATAGAAGTAAGGTTTTAAGACTTATGGATGCGGTGAATATATTCATTGGTGATGAGGTTACTTATCACAGTGCTTCCCTGGAGGAGGCTCGTAAATCAGATGCAAGGATTGTACATTGGGTGCCTTCTTCATCAAATTATCAGGTAGAATTGGTTATGCCGGATGCCCGCATTTCAAATGGTTTAATTGAACCAGCTTCTCATGAAATTAAAGTCGGTGACGTGGTTCAACTTGAAAGGGTAGGTTTCGCCCGTTTAGATAGTATAAAGGATGATAAGTTGACCTTTTACTATGCACATAAATGAACAGGATCATTTGTTTACCATTTTTTTTATTAAATTAATTCTATTTTTATTTTAAATAGATTTTTTTTAGCTAATTTTTACATGATTTTTAGTCATAAGTATGGTTCCATAGAAAAGTATATAAGCATATTCTTATATACTTATGATACATGTTGAAGGTTAATACACAAAGATGCTCCAACATATCAGAAGAGCTGGAAGAACTATTTAAAGCACTGGGAAATATTAACCGGCTGCTTTTAGTTTATAGATTAGCCTCCGGCGAAATGGAAAAAGTGAGTGTTACTGATATGGCCCGTATCATGGGTTTAACCCAACCAGCAGCCTCTCAACATCTGAAAATACTGAAAACGGCTAAGATACTCCACGCCCAAAAACAGGGAAACTACATCTACTACACCTTCAATGAAAGTGCCCTGGTAGAACATAAAGAAAAAATCGATTTCTTATTCGGATGCCTTCTATTGAAATGCGAAAGAATAGAACCCCGACATAGAGAAGAATACAAAAGATAGGGTTTGAAACAGAAATAAAAAAAATCTAAATCACAATTTAAATCAAAAAATCCAAGTCTCAAATTATAAATCTAAATCATACCTTAAAAAACCTAAATTCACACCTTAAATTTAAATGAAATATAAAAATTCACCATTAAAAATAAAAAATCATCTTAATCAAATTTAAATAATTAAAAATACCCCATAACATTTTAAATTAGTAAATGAGGATAAAAAAACCATCTATCCCGTGATAATATGAAAGAAACCAACATAAACCAAGAATTATCTGTAATAGTTATACCCCATACGGTCTATCTACAGAAGACTGATATAAACCTCAAAATAAATAAGGAAATCGGCCGCGAATTCTACAACCGAATGTCTGCAGATGACTTCTACGGCATCATCCTCGGTGTTAAAGAAGACCAGGTGGAAGGTTTACATGTAGAATCTGATTTTTACAAAATAGGAACCTTAATAAAAATAGAAAAAGCACAAGAAATGAAGGATCTGTTCCACCTGAAAATTCAGATCCTAGAAAGAGTACAGATAAAAGATTTAATACCGGATAAAGGAAATTTCAAAGCAACCTACCAATTAATGCCAGATACAAACGACCTAAATGACGAAGAACAACAGGAAATCCTAGGACACATCCGCCATCTGGTCCAGGAGATAAGCGAAAATTTCAAAGGTTCACAAGCCTACGTAGAAAAGGTCAACCACATGGATGATATAACCCGGATCACCGCCTACTTATTCCCCTATATGAGACTAACACCCCCAGAAAAACAGGAACTACTGGAGATAACCTCCCTTAAAGAAAAAAGCCTGAAATTCTTAGATATACTCATAGAACAAAAAGCATCCGTCCAGTTCCAGATGGAAATAGCCGCCAAATTCAACGATGAAATGAACAGAAAACACAGAGAAACCATGCTCAAAGAACAGCTAAAAGCCATACAGGAAGAACTGAACGAATCAGAAGGTAAATCAGGCAAAAAAGATTATCGAGAATTAATAGAAGAAGCCAACATGCCCCCAGATGTTAAAGAAGTAGCCCTGCAAGAAGTAGACAAGTTGGAGAGACAAGGAGCTCATAGTTCCGAGGAAAACGTCATCAGAAACTACCTGGACCTCTTAGTGGACCTGCCCTGGGGAGAAAGCCAAATAAAAGACATCGATATAGAAGCAGCCCGGGAAGTGCTGGACCAGCAACACTACGGACTGGACAAAGTAAAAGACCGCATCATCCAGCATTTAACCGTGATGAAACTTAAACAAAACAAACAAGGATCCATACTACTACTAGCCGGACCACCAGGAACCGGTAAAACCAGCCTGGGCAAAAGTATAGCCGAGGCATTGGGACGAGAATATGTAAGGATCAGTCTGGGTGGTGTTAAAGACGAAGCAGAAATCAGAGGACACCGCAGAACCTATGTAGGAGCCCTGCCCGGCCGGATCATACAGGGAATGAGAAGAGCCGGTAGTAGAAACCCTGTCTTTATATTAGATGAGGTGGATAAACTCATGGCCTCCTACAGCGGCGACCCAGCCAGCGCCCTACTAGAAGTCTTAGACCCGGAACAGAACAACACCTTCTCAGACCACTACCTGGAAGTCCCCTACGACTTAAGAGATGTGTTCTTCATCGGTACCGCCAACACCCTCAGAGGTATACCAGCACCACTTAGGGATCGAATGGAAACCATAGAGA
>JAJFTX010000041.1 GCA_021372715.1 Methanobacterium sp.
CTAAACTTTTCATAGCTTCAATTGTCTCAAGACGCCTGTAATCACCTATAGTGCCGTTGAAATTGGTAATGTTATTCTTTTTCGCGTAATCAGTCATGTTTATTGGAGTGGCATCCCCATTAGTCATCATAACTACCATTACAGTAGCATTAGCTTCTAAAGCGGCTCTGATTAGTCCAGAATTTGCCAGTGATTCATCATCAGGGTGTGGTGAAAATATTAAAATTCGGTCTGAGGATTGAATCTGAGGAAATTGCTGGTAGGTTACATTCTGATTTTCCTCATAGAAGAAATATAAAAAGGATAAAATAGATAATAATATTATAAAAACCATAATAATGACTGTTTTTCCCGATGAACTCTTGTCCAAAATTTCCACTTCCTCAAAATGAATATTATATATTTTACTTTTAATTACCTATTTAAATATTTCCAAATTTCACAAAAACATTTGATAAAAATATATTTTGTGATTTATATCACCCAATCTGAATAATCAAATTATGATGACAGAATAAAAATACCTTTATTTTTTTTATTCCTATCTGAACATTTCAATTGAAACTGCTATACCTGTGGCGTTATTATAGAAAATGGATGCCAGTATACCCATCACTTTATCGTTTTGGATTATTGGAGAACCACTATCCCCCGGTAAAGGTAGATCATTTAAGGGAAATGATAGATAATGGTAGGTTTTCCCAATAGTCATAATCTTACAATTAATACGTTTAACACCGTTAAGCGAATATGCGGGACCTATTACTGGTTTTGCTATATTTGAGATTTTAATTTTGGATTTCGGAGCCTCAATTTCAATAATCGCCAAGTCAAGATCCCAAATTATCTTCTTAACCCGGCCCCCATATTTATCAAATTGGATATAACTACCTAAATCACATTTTCCAACCTTCAAGACATGATAAGCAGTTAAAACATGGAATTTCTGATCTAATTTAATTACTGCCCCTATTACGCCTTTTTTTCCATTGCATTCTAATTTTCCACCAGCGGCTATTTTCATTTACATCACATTAACTAATTAAATATCTGATTAGGTACCTAAATAATTATAAAAAAATATGATCATAAAATAATTACAGGAGATACTATATTGAATTCACTGAAAAATGTTAAGGATCACTTTGAAGAAGAAGCTAAAGAGTATGATGAACTCATATTAAAATTGATCCCTAAATATGATGAAATGATAAAATCATTAATTATTAGCATTCCATTTGAAGATTCTAAAGAAATAAAAGTTCTAGATTTAGGAAGCGGCACTGGAAACATAACAATTGCAGTAAAAAAAAGGTATACTAATGCTAAAATAACCTGCGTTGACTTGGCTGAACGAATGATAAATATTGCCCAGTATAAATTATCTAAATATAAGGATATTAATTACCATTTGGGAGATTTACGTAAAATCCAGTTTGATAGTGATTATGACCTGATTATATCATCCCTTGCTCTACACCATTTACAGACAGATCAGGAGAAAATAAACATCTATCATAAAATATATGATTCACTTAAAGAAGGAGGTGCTTTCTATAATGCAGATAACATACTTGCTTCAAGTAAATATCTGGAAAATGTTAATATAAAGCAATGGAAAGATTTCATGAGAAAAAATATTTCCAGTGAAGAAATTGAAGAAAAATGGTTGCCCACATATTATAAAGAAGATTATCCAGCTCCATTAATAACACAAGTGGACTGGCTGCGTGAAATAGGGTTTAAGAATGTGGATATAACTTGGAAATATATAAATGGAGCGGTTTTTGGTGGTATTAAATAGATAATTGTGAATTACTTTGATTCTCCAAAGACCTGTTCCACCATCCAATCAGGTTTGAATACCATAATATCCGAATAAGACTGGCCTGTACCTAAAAAAAGTATGGGTTTGCTTATTACATGCCCTATAGAAAGCGCTGCTCCACCTTTAGCATCTGCATCTGCTTTAGTGAGTACAATTCCATCCACTCCCACAGCATCATCAAATTTACGGGCCTGTTCCACAGCATCATTACCGGTTAATGCATCACCCACAAATAATATCAGATCTGGGTTTATGACCCTTTTTATCTTTTTCATTTCATCCATAAGGTTGATGTTGGTCTGCATTCTTCCAGCTGTGTCCACTAGTACCAGATCTTTACTCTGAGCCTTGGCATGCTCCACAGCATCAAAGGCTACTGCAGCGGGATCAGCACCTTTCTTGTGTTTGATTATTTTAACACCGATTTTATCTGCATGATGAGTTAACTGTTCAATAGCACCCGCACGAAATGTGTCAGATGCAGCGATTACTGGCTTGTAACCCTTATCTATATAGTATGTGGCTACTTTGGCTATGGTGGTGGTTTTTCCTGTGCCATTTATACCTACGAACATGATCTTAAGGGGTTCACCCTGTTTTCGTTTTAAAGCAATTAACTTATCTATATCCTGACTATCAACATCTAAGATTTTTGATATTGCCTTTTTAAGGGCTTCTTTAGTAAACTCTGCAAC
>JAJFTX010000059.1 GCA_021372715.1 Methanobacterium sp.
AACCAGAGCTCTTGCTCTTTTTCTACCCAGTCTTTTTATTCCTACTACCAATGGTATGAGATCATCCTTAACTCCATAATATAATCTGGCAGATAAGGATTCCAAATCTTTTGTATAGTGAAATATACTTAAAATCTCACACATTTCTATAAAAAATTTAACCATTTGAGAGGTGTCATATGCAGTGCGTCTAGTGCCAGCTGCATAAACCCCTAAAGCATTCTCAATCTGATATTCGGTGCGTTCATCCATCCATTCAAACAAAGTAGCTGTTGTAGCTTCTTTGTTACCAATATCAACTACGAATACACCTTTACTGTTAAGTTTATCTCTTACTGGTTCTTTGCTCTTTCTACCCTTGAATGATATGGGTATAATATCTGGGGTTTTAGTAATCTCATAGATTAAATTATAAATATCCAGTTCCTTATTTCTGGTAGCATATTCCTTTAATCTAACCGCGGTTTCCACTGAATAATTGGTCCGGGCTATAAGATTTCCCATTGTTGTTGTTTTTAAGCCTTCTGGGGTGGGTTGTATTATACCATGCTCCATCAGGAATTCTAAAGCATGATGAATCTCATATTCCATGCTATCAGAGCCAAACACGCTTAAATATTGATTGTTGCACATCTGATATCCATAGAATGTTTTTTTAAAGAATTCCTGTATTTCATCTGGGGTTTTTGATAGGGTGGATGCTATCTGGGCCAATATCTGCCTGTAAACAGCGTCTTTGTTTTCCATTAGTTTGGAGTTTGTTGCTTCTATATCTCCGTAAACATAATGATCCTTTAGATCGTAGGCCTCCTCCACATTTTTAGCGATTAAATAGGAGTATCCTTCTTCATCATAGCCAGGACGGCCTGCACGGCCAGACATCTGCTCATAATCAAATACAGGTATGGTTTGTGGGCCCTGTGATGTCCAACGGGTATAGTCTCTTATTATAACGTTTTTGGAGGGTAGGTTAACCCCATACATTAAGCTGGGAGTGGCAGTAATCATGTAAAGGTTTCCAGCTCTAAATTCATCTTCGATTATCTCTTTCTGCTTGTCGAATAGTCCGGCATGATGGAAAGCAATTCCTTTTTCTACACACTCCGCCAGTTTTAGGCAAACACTGGTTGGTCTGGAACCTCTTCTTTGGGGAACTTCCAAAATCTTATTTGAAACTTCTTTAAATATGTTCCTTTTATCTCTTGGGATTATTTTTTTTATTTTACCTGAAATATAATTAGCTAAAGACTCAGTGAACCTTCTAGTAGATACAAAAACCAGTATCTGTGATGACTCATCCATAGAATGTTTCAATACTCGTAATATGACATCATTTTTATTTTTTGTATCCATTTCCTCGGTGTTTAGCACATCCTTATAGAGAGGTACTGGTCTAAATATATGTTCTACTACATGGGCATCCAGCCAGTTGGCTATCTCATTCATGTTTTTAAGGGTGGCTGAGAGGGCTATTATTCGCATACCTGGGTTTAATACGTGTGATCTGGTAATAGCACATTCTATGGTGGGTCCTCGTGAGTATTCCCCGATCATATGGAACTCATCAACAATAAGCAGGTCCATTTCTCTCAGAGTGTTCCAGGAAAAACGGGTTAGGGCATCAAATGATTCATAAACCATCACTGCCAGATCAGCTGTGGATGGATGTCTTCCTACCTTTATATCGAATTTTTCAAATTTTTTAAACTCTTTTAGTTTCTCATTCTGTATGGATATTAGGGGCACTGCATATACCACTTTACCTCCTCTATGTATGGTATCTAACGCTGCCATAACCCCTAATAGTGTTTTTCCACTTGCGGTGGGTATGGCCAGTATGTAATTGTGGTCATCTTCCAAGAATCCAGCTTCTACCACTGCTTTTTGTGCAGGGTTTAATTGTTCTATCTGGGGATAACTTTTCTCTATAATTTCTTTAATTTCGGGTTTTACAGATTCCATAAGATCAGTGGCCATGATAAATTAATCTAAAAATTTCCTTAAAAACAAATGAACGGTTTTATTATTAATATTAAAGTGTAATTTTTTCTTTTTCAATTACTTCTATATCTGAAATTCTGGTTGTAGGATATTGTCCATTTTGATCTTTTTCTATACTTTTAACCATATCCCAAATGGTTAATAGGGCTACGCTAACCCCTGTTAATGCCTCCATTTCCACACCGGTTTTACCTGTGGACCGTAAACTTATCCTGGTCTGGATACAATTAGAATTTATACTGAAATCTAAATCCACTCCTGTAATCTTCAGCGAATGACAGAGAGGAATGATATGATGTGTAGATTTTACTGCTCCTATCGCCGCTATCTGGGCTGTGG
>JAJFTX010000084.1 GCA_021372715.1 Methanobacterium sp.
TCCATTGATTGTTTACTTATCATCATTTATATATTATTTAATTAATCTTTTTGCCAAGATTCCCCTTATTAGTATTGTTTTCTGGATCTCTGCATTTATAGCACCATTAAGTGGAATTATAGCTTATTTTTTAGTAAAAAAATTTACTAACGACTTTGGAGCATTGGCTTCAGGTATTTTCATTGTCACAACACCGATGTATGTTTTTAGAACTCTTGCTGGCTGGTTTGATACGGATATGTTTAATATATTTTTCCCTTTACTAGTAACCTGGCTATTTTTTGAAGCAGTAGATAAACGGAACAACCAATGGAAGGGTGGCATTTTTGCCTTTGCAGCGGCATTTTCAATTTATATATTCTCCCTAGCCTGGAATGGATGGCAGTTTATCTTCTATTTCATAGTATTATTCTCTATAATTTATATTATTTGGTGTAAATTTAAGGGTAGGAGAGTTAAAAATCTTATTTTCGTATTTTTAACTTTTTTACTTGGCAGTTTATTATTAATTGGTATCTTAAATGGATATATAAATATATTTAAGTTATTCGCTGGTCCTTTTGAAGTAGTTAAGATAACTGGAAATCCATGGGCACCATGGCCTGATGTTTATAGTACTGTATCAGAACTGAGTAATACAACTATGTTAGATATCATATCTAGTTTAGGGATCACTTTCTTAGCTGGATTATTTGGATATATATGGATTTTCAGGGTGATGATGAGTAATAAATATAAAAACATCTTTTTAAACAGGATGAACTGGTTTTTCTATAATTATCTACTTTTATGGGCCATAGTAGGATTAGTAACTCTGATTAAAGGTCCTAGATTCATAATGATGCTTATTCCGCCAATATCTATCAGTGCGGGAATTTTTATAGGAATTATCGTGGAATATCTTACTATGTTAAGGACTCAAAAAAGATTTGAAATTTTTCAAAAAAGAAAAAATCTGGTAAACTTAATATCAATTTTAATAATATTATGGGTCACGTTTCTATCAGTTTTAAGTTTAAATCAGAGTATTTCAACACTTAAACCTATGGCTAATGATGATATGTGGAGTGCTTCTGACTGGATTAATAACTACACTTCAAATGATACGGTTATCATCTCCCAATGGACTTATGGTCACTTATTCACTGCTATTGCAGATAGACCGGTGGTCTTCGATGGTAGATTGGGTTACATTGAAACATTACCCAGTAGAAGTTATGGGAATGCCTATCCTTATGGAGATAAATCCCCAGCTATTTACCGGGAATATTGGATAGATAAGGCGTTTTCCACTAATAATGAAAGTCTTTCAGTTGGTATTTTCCGGATGCTTACTACTAGCGGGGATTTAGCCTATTTAACACTGAATAATTATACTAATAACACCACAGAGAGTGTTGAAATCCTAAATAATATATTAGGGTTGGATAATAAATCTGCTAAACAATTACTATTAAATAAATATCAAATGAACCAGGAACAGGCCAATGATGTTTTAAAATATACTCATCCAAATAATCCTAAACCATTTGTATTAGTAACAACAAATGGGATGTTAAATCTAGGTCAAACCGTCTTTATGTATGGTGAATGGGATTTTAACACAAATAGAGGTAATAATTATAATTATTCCATCAATGAATTCAAATTAAATAATGGCATTTTAAAAACCAATGATGGTTTACTAATGGATATAGCTAGTGGCAGATTAACCTGGAAAAATAAAACACCCAACCTAATCATAACTATTAAAGATGGAAAGATGGAAAAACGTGTGTTAGATAATAACAGTAGTTTTAATGTTATATTACTGATGGATGAAAAAAAAGCAATCGTTATGGATAAACGCTTTGAGAACTCTTTATTTGCTAAGTTACTCATTGAAAAAACTAATAGTACTGATTTGGAAATAATATATAGATATAATAATGTCTTAGTTTGGAAATCTAAAAATTAAAAAAAAGAAAATATTTGGGAATTTAAAATTTGTTAATGGTGTTGTCCCGAGCTGCATCTACAACAAGAGATACATTACCCGCGATTGATTTAGATATGCCTAATATGTATGTGCCAGCAATTATTACTAAGATTATCAATGCTCCAATTAATAATATCATCTCAGCACTGATCTGGGCTTTTTCATCCATTAACATTTTTAATTCCATTTTAATTAAATGGTGTTTCTTACTGTGTTCACGTCTGATGCTGCGTTCAGTCCAGTGTTTCCGTTGAAATATGCTCTGTAGATCAGTAGTGCAGCTATTGCTATTACGATTACTCCTCCGAATAGTAAGATGTATTCTGCTGCGCCTTGTCCACCTTCATCTTTTACAAAATCCATTTTTTCTACCTCAAATATTAATAAATTTAATTAGACTGTGTTTCTTACTGTATTCGCATCTGATACTGCGTTTAAACCGGTTGCAGATGTGAAATAAGTTCTGTAGATCAGTAGTGCAGCTATTGCTACAACTATTACTCCTCCGAATAGTAAGATGTATTCTGCTGCGCCTTGTCCTACTTCATCTTTAAGAAAATCCATTTTATCTCCTTCATTTTTATGTTTCAAAAAATAAGGTTTAAATGGTGTTTCTTACTGTGTTCACGTCTGATGCTGCGTTCAGTCCAGTGTTTCCGTTGAAATATGCTCTGTAGATCAGTAGTGCAGCTATTGCTATTACGATTACTCCTCCGAAGAGTAGTATGTATTCTGCTGCTCCCTGTCCTTTTTCATCTTTTACAAAATCCATTTTTTCTACCTCCATAGAAAATAATTTATATATATTTAATTAGTTTCAAACTATATATACTATTCTATTTGTTATTTTTTTGTTATCACCCGCCTTTTTCATAATATATTTTCACTTTTATGTGCATTATTTTTCTTCACAGGGAATTAAAGTTTATATACTTTATTGTGCATATAATCACATACAGATGTTTTGGTGAAGTGGTATGCCTCGAAATTATAAGTTGAAGGAATTGATTTTAGAAACCCTCGATGAAAACGAATTGTCCAAAAAGGAGCTTTTGGGACATATTATGACTAATTCTCATATGAATATCTCTGATAAAACTTTCAATGAGTCCCTGATGAATCTTTTAAGGGATGGAAAAATATGTATGATCGGCTATGATTTTGGCATATACCAGGATGTGAAGAGGATACAATCAATTAGACCCGATGGGATCATATTCAGTCTGGTTAAAACTGATTTCTTTGAAATAGAATCACTCATTAAGAAATTAGAAGGCGGCAATGAAGAAGAAGTGAAAAATGCTTCTTATAAACTTAAAAGAATATTCAGGAATAAAATAAGAGAACTGGAGAAAGATGGAGTCATCTTAGAAATAAAAAGTGCAGATACACTCTTCAACAGGATAATCTACTATATAGACTCTCAGCAGGAGAAACAGAAGAAGATCCTGACCACGAAATTAGCCTGGAGTTTAAGCGACGTGGAAGGCGATGACAATTTCTTACAGGATATACTGAATTATATAAAAACTCAAGGAGTAATGGGTATTTAATGAGATATTAAATGGTCTGTAAATCAATTTAATTCCTCTATGATAATCATGAAATGAAAGATTTTTTAATTTTTATAAAATGACTAAATTTTAACATTTTTCATAAGGATAGTTCATGTTGATAGGATGTATTGGCCGAGAAAAATGGGAAAACCTTTATATTTTATATAATCCCATAACATAATAATATTTGGAGGCATAAGATGATCAACTTAATCGTAACTATTTTCGGGGGACTAATGATCATTGCTGGATTTTATGCAATGTCATTCGGATTCGCAACTCCACCTAACTTATTCCTTTTCCTTGGTGGATTGTGTATTGCGGTACTAGGACTGTTTTTGATAGTAATTTTCAGTTCAGGAATAGAAATGCCTCAAAGAACCCCTTCACCAGCCCCTAAAACTGTTCCCCAGCAAGCCCCAGTTATGAAATCCCGGCCGAAACCTGTCAAAGTACAGAAAGAAGTAACTAAAGAAGATAAAAGGAAAGAAACCATAGAAAATATTGAGGCAATCAAGCCCCGGCCCAGGATAAGAAAACCTAAAAAAGTTGATCGACCAGACTTATCCATGGAAACAAAAGAAAAAGAAGTTCCAAAAACACCAACTGAAACTAAAAAACCCACCATTGGTATGAAAGAGATCAAACCAATGAAGAAAGCGGATATTGGTGAATCCACCACATTACCTCCAGAGGCATCGAAATCTTCTGAAATTAAAAAATCGGTAGTAGAACCTGTTAAAAAGGAACCTGTTAAACCAGAACCTATCATACCTAAGAAAACCGAAGCAGTTAAACCTGAAGAGACCGAACAGGTTAAACCGGAGAAGACGGAACCCATAGTAGAAGAACCTGAACCCAAAAAGAAAATCATGCCCCGTATCAGAAGGCCTAAAATCAATCTGAGAAGTAAAGCAAAACCTGAAAATGAGATTAAACCCGAGATCGAACCTAAGCCTGAAGAGATTAAGCCTGAAGTTGAACCTAAACCTAAGAGTGAAGCTAAACTTAAAGATGAAATTAAACCTAAGAGTGAAGCTAAAACTATAGGAGAGGTTAAACCTGAAGTTGAAGCAAAGCCCATGGGTGAGGTTAAACCTGAAGTTGAAGATATAAAAGTCCCTGAAGAAGGAAAGAAAATTGCTCCCATTAAGACTGAAGAGCCATCTACTCCGAAAAAACCGCCCATGCCAAAAAGGCCAAATATCGAGAAATTAAAGGCTGCTCAGGCTGATAAAGAAGATGAGTATGTTAAAAAACGGTTGGACCGGCTGAAAGAGAGTTACATTCAAAATGCCAAGGACATTGAAAGCATCATAGACGAGCGATTGGATTCCTTTAAAGGAACGCTGGGTAAACTTAAATCAGAGTCCCGGGAACCTGGTATAATCTGGTCCTTTGATGCTGGTGATGTTCAGGAGGCCATGACCGATATCATCTCCAAGGCCAACAGCAGAATATTGATGATGTATCCCTGGATCAGGAACATCGATGTGGGTATTTTGAAAAAATTCATGGACACCGAATGTTCCATAATCGTACAGGAAGCCAGCTTGGACGACGATGCATCGGTGGAATTATTAAAACTACTTATAGATAAAGATGTGAAAGTAAGAACCATGCCCCATGTACATACCATCGCCATAGTAGCCGATGATACCAATGGACTGATCATATCCACAGACCCCATATATGAAAGCTATGAAGTGGGAGTGATCTACAAGGATCAGAAATCCATTGAAGAAATCGAAAACCTATTTGAAGATGCCTGGGAACTATCTCAAGATGTAGATCTGGAGATAAAATAAAGCATTGGATCTAAAAAGCATTTGATCTGCAATTAAACAAAATAAAGTTTTGATCTGCAATTAAACAAAAATAAAATATTTGATCTGCAATTAAACAAAGATAAACATCCGGTTTGAATTTTTAAAAATAGACCTAACTTCGATCTAAAATTTAACAAACATTTTTATCTAGAGATTTTATAAAACTAATTCTTAATATATTATAATATTTGATTTAGGAGATTAGATAATGATCATCAAATGGCTGGGACACTCCGCATTCCAAATAATTACTGAACATAATTTGAAGATTCTAATAGACCCTTTTATAAGTAACAACCCTTCCTGTCCGGTTAAGGTAGAAGAGGTGCAGGCTGATATTATCCTGGTAACCCATGGACATCAGGATCATTTCGGAGACACCATGGAAATCGCCAACCGCACCGGCGCAGTGGTCGTGTCCAACCACGAACACAGCGTATATTTATCCCAACAAGGATTTGATAGTTGGGGAATGAACATAGGAGGAAATATCAAATTTCAGGATATTAACATTACCATGGTTAACGCCACCCATTCCTCGGATATGGATTTCATTGAAGAAATCGGTGCCGGAGGAAGTTCCTGCGGATTCATCATAAAACTGGAAAATGACCGGATAATATATCACAGCGGTGACACCGGGCTTTACGGAGATATGAGAACGATCATCCGGGACATATATCATCCGGAGATAGCATTAATCCCCATAGGTGATCGGTTCACCATGGGACTCATGGAAGCCACCATAGCAGTGGAATGGATAGAACCGGAAATAGTGATACCCATGCATTATAACACTTACCCCATAATCGAACAAAATCCATTGGAGTTTACTGAAATGGTTGAATCATTGAATACCGGTACAAAAGTAGTTATCCTGGAACCTGGCGAATATTACGAGGAATGATAAGAGTGGTGAGTATGCCCCGGTTTTTCAGACGCAGTTTTTTCAAAGACATCTTCAACAAACTTCTTGGGAAGAATAAAATACTTAAAATAGGTTTTTACGGTCATCCAAATTCTGGAAAAACCACCCTAGCCAATAGGATGACCAATGATTGGATCGGGAAACCCATAGGACTGGTATCCCAGATACCACATGAAACCAGACGAGTTTACCGACAGGAACATGTGGCCCTTAAACATGATGGGGTGGAACTTAATTTTGATATAATAGACACACCAGGAATAGCCACCAAAATCGACTACACCAACTTCCTAGAATTCGGATTATCAGAAACAGAAGCTAAAGAAAGAGCAAAAGAAGCTACTAAGGGTATAATAGAGGCTATTAAATGGTTGGATGATGTTACTGGTGTTTTACTGGTCATAGACTCCACAGAGGATCCTCTAACCCAGGCCAACATCACCATCATGGGAAACCTGGAAGCCCGTAAAATCCCCTTCATCATAGTGGCCAATAAAATAGATCTGCCCAACGCCGAACCAGATAAGATATTCTCAGTTTTCCCCCAGCATACGGTGATATCCATATCCGCCCTGGAAGGTGATAACATGGGAGAACTCTACCAGAAAATGGTGGAAAGATTTAGATAAAAAAATGTAATTTATCATGAGGTAATGAATTATGGATGCTGATACGAAAAGTCTTAAGATGGATTTCCTCTCCTCAAGCGCACTTAACTCCCACACCAGCATGGAAAAAGTATCCATGATAGTGGACCGGGTTAAAAATGGGGATCTGATAGTGATAGAAGGTGGTTTAAGTCCTGAGGAAGAAGCTGAGTTAATTGAAACCACCATGAGAGAGATAGATGTGGAGAACTTCATGGGCATAGACATATACACCCTGGAGAAAGATAAAACCTCCTTTTTCGGATTATCCCGGAAGAAAACCGTGGGAATAACCATCATCGGACCGGCCAATGTGATGAAGGAGGTTAAGAAGAAATCCAACTTCCTAACCATGATAGCTAATCTGGGTGATTCAGATGCACCGATGCATTAAATGCGGATTAGAATTCAAGGGCGACTCAGAAGACATAATAATCAACGGATGCCCCGAATGTGGTAGTAAATTCTTCGCCTACACTAAAAAAGGAAGGGTTAAGAAGATCAAGGAAACTAATGGGGAATCCATAGAATCCATAATGATAAAGGATCATGGCGTATATGAGGTTAACCTATCCTCCCTCCTGGAGAACGAATCACTGATCATCTCCGATGAAGAGGGCAGATACGTGATCGATCTCAAATCATTAATGAATAAGAAGTTGAAATAAAAAAATAATTACTCATGATTTATAAAAAAAATAATTAGAGAATAAAGGTTCTTCTAAAAGAAATTATACTTATTTTTATTTTTATGAATTCCCATAGTATCCCTTTCATCTGGGATATTTTAGTTCTCATCTGGGATATTCTAGTTTTCTTAAATCTCGTTCATCGGCGAAGTCACATTTACCTGAGGGCAGTACCCGGATAACATCGTCCAGGGTTAAAATATTCTCTGGATCAATCTTTCTAAGTATCTGGCGACTTATCTCCTCTTTCTTGGTGAAACCGGGCTTTATAATCACGTAGTTGTCGGTGTATTTGCTCACTGCTGAAACTGGTCCGGCCATGATCCGTTCACCTTCATAATCCACCACACCCAACGCGATGAGGAGGGGTACTCCCCGGATATAGTTTCGAGATCCTCGGATTATGAAAGCTCCTTTGGTTACGAATTCTCCTGATTGGGGTGTTTTAGAGACCTGATCCGGATTTACCCAGTAAACATCCTGACTGGCGAATCCCTTGTTCCAGGCGCTGCTGAAGGAGGCTGCAAGCGTTGCTGCTTCATTAACACTGCTCTCTGGTATTTCTTTTCCTTCGCTTTTTACTACTACGGAGGGTGCTCCGTGTATATCGGAGTGTAGGTAGATGTCTTGGTTTTCTAAGTATTTTTTCACCACTGATTCGTTGGTCCCGGCATCTCTACCACCCACTATCAGCAGTCCATCAGAGGATACGAACCAGCGCAGTTTCTCATACCATTTAAGCTCTTTTTTAACCCTTCTCTGCGGTACCTTTATCTTTTCCAGGGCCACATCCCGCTTACTCTCTGCCTTTTCAATCTCTTTTAAAGTCTTCTCTATAGCTATATTTACTCCTTTAATCTTCTTTTTAGCCTTTTTACCTTTGTTATAGTAGATCTCCGCATTTTCAGGTATGCTCAGATGGGAGTCGATGTTTATCCTCTGATCTTCCAGTAATAATACTAGGTTTCCCATTTTATCCACGGATTCTACCAGGTCCGTTCCTTTGACCTTCTTTTTCCTGGCGTCTTTTATTATTTTGATGATCTCCTGCCAGGAATATTTCTCCCGGGCCTGGCTGATTATCTGCAGCACATCCTCCACATCCTGATAATAGGAGTAGAGCAGGTCACCCTTAATTTTAGACTCGATCACTGTTTTTTCAAATTTCTCCAGTGTTTCTTTCTGTATTCTAAGTCTTTTGGTGAATTTACCCACTTCTGCTGACCAGATATCCTCCTGCACCTTCTTGATATCATCCCCTACGATGCTGCTATAGTATTCATCGGCTGCTTCGTTAAAACTGGGGAAGGTCTTTTTCTGATAATTCTCATAGATCTTAAGATTCAGGGGTAGGACGTCATCCTTTCCATTGGAAATGATCTGGGGATGGAATTCTTCATTTTGTAAGGGATGGAATACCTGGTTTAGGGCTTGATAGATGGAATCCAGTTCTTCATCACTTACCTCACAAGCAGGCTTATCCTTAGTTACTTCTGCCCTTAAAACTATCTCCTCAGCATAGAGACCGCCGAAACCACTTTTGGCCAGTGTTCTGATTATATCGGTATCTGATTCTAAAAACAATTCCTTTATCTGATCTTTTTCGGCTTGGATGGGGTTTAATCCTCTTTCTGGTGGGTATTTGTAGGTTTCCTTTGAGGAGATTCTCCGATCCTGCCATAACTTACGTTTCAGGGGTAGTATGATCTGACCTTCTTCATCCAAAAGTATTATATTGCCCTTGGAGAAAAGTTCTATGATCAGCGTATATTTATGCTCCTTTTGAATCTCGATTTCCATGATGCGGTCAAAATGATGCTGCCGTACCTGGGTTACTGTACCTCCGTTGAGGTATTTTCTAAGGAGCATGGGAAAATTAGGGGGAACTTTAGGATTGGGCGGCGGATAATTGGTTATATGTACTCTCAACCCTGCCTGGAATATTACATCTCTCCGACCGAATCCTGGAACATGGAATCTTATTAAAACGGTGTCTTTGTTGGGTTGGTATGCTTTCTGAAAGCGGGC
>JAJFTX010000133.1 GCA_021372715.1 Methanobacterium sp.
TTGCTCTTGGTTTCTAGCCAGTCATTCCAGCTGGTCCCGCCCTGAGTGTATCCGTTTCTCAGTAGGGATTCCAGGTCCCCACTAACATTAGTGGCTGCTGGTTTCAGGTCTTTGGCCTGATCCTCATATTTAGAATGGTCAGCGCTGTCTTCTTTGCTCACGCAGTGAGGTGCGGAGAAAGTGTCGCTGATATAATGGGAGGCCACTCCATAATCATAACTTGCCTCTTTATAATCTCCTCGATCATAGGCTATTTTTCCTTTATCAAGCCAGGTCTTTGCTTTCTGGTAACTTTTAGGATAGCTATGGGTGGTGAAGTCTTTGAATACTTCATCTGGATCGTTAGAGGCGTTTTTCATGATCTCCAGGTTAAGATTCTTCTGAACCTCCGGGGGCAGTCCCTGATACACGAAATCTGCTATTTCAGAATGTGTTTTCCAGGACCAGGCCTCAGAAGATGGAACCGTGGCCATGATGAATATCATAAAAATTATTAAAATATTAAAAGTCTTTTTAGCTGACATAGAAGGTTTACCTAACCATGATTTATTATTTATAATATTGAATTGGGGATGTAATGAATTTATTGGTGATTAATGAATTTTTAATGTCTTCCCAGAATTCTTCTTATAAAGATAGGCATTATAGGTACCAGTAAATAAATAAGATAACTATAACCAGGTATCCAGAAAGATAATATCATTCCTAAAGCTGCAATACAGGGTATAACTAGATTTAGACTATAAATTAATTTTTTATCTTCTTTTTCGAAGATTTTTTCACTAAGTTCCTTTTCTATGACCTGTCTTCGAATTAAAAATGAAAATATCCCCAGTAAGAATAGATTTGTGTTGAAAAAAAGAGCTGCAGGTGTTTTACTACCAAAATCTCCCACCAGATAAGAGGAGAAGGGCATAATAGCCACGAAAAATAGCCATACCACATTTAATCTGAACAATCCCTTATCCGCTCTTTGAATACGGTCAAATCCACGATGATGGTTAAGCCAGAAGGCGGTTAATATGAAGAAGCTGAGAGCGTAGATGAAGATGTTAGTGCCCTGATTTCCCAGGGCATCCCAAACAGCCGCGTTGGTCCATACACCTACCGGTTCTGGTAAACGTAAATTTAAAACCATTAAAGTCATAGCTATAGCAAAAATACCATCCACCAGTGTCTCAATACGTTTGGTAGAAATGAATTGATCATCTTCACTTAAGTTATCCATACTTTATCCTCACACTATAGACTCCTAATCTATCAGTTATTTTTTGCTCACTTAATATTTTTTATAAATACAAACTACTATAGATATTAAAGGTGATACATTTAATTACTATTATACTAAATATATTATCATAGGTCTTATCAGGAGTGAATAATGGTATGAGCAGGAAATCCAGAGAAAATGAGACCATGTCTCAGATCAGTATAAAATTACCTAAAGAGTTATTAGAGAAATATAACCATTACGCCAGGTCAAAGAGCAATCCACGCAGTTATTATATGCGGGAAGCCCTGGTTGAGTATATGGAAAGAAAGGAGAAAGAAAAATAAAAAAAATGATAAAACAATATCCTAAACTAATAGAATTACCCCGTAAAGGGAAGGCCATAATCGTAACCGATATACATGGAAACCAGAAGGACTATTATCGGTATATGGAATTGTGGGAAGAATTCCAGAGTAAAGATAATCATTTCATACTAACCGGAGACTTCATACACAACACCAAAACCCCTGATGGTTCATTAGAGATAATAGAATCAGTAAAAAAACACTATGAAGACGAGGAAAACTTCCACGCCCTACTGGGCAATCATGAATGGGCCCAGCTCACCGGGACCAGCATCTTCAAAGCAGGTTATAACCAGAACTACGATTTCCTGAATCTGGTGGAGTTAAAATACGGATACCTCTCCGATGATAAACTGCACAGCTACTTCGATCTATTCCGGAAACTAGCCATCGCAGTAAGAACAGAGAACCAGGTACTCATCAGCCATGCCGGACCAGCCAAAACACTGAAAGCCCTGATGAAATCAGTAACATAAAAGAAGAAGAATATGCAGATAACCAGGTACTATATGAGATGTTATGGGAGAGAAACTACAGCTTAAGCCGTAACTATCTAGATCCCTTCTTAGAGAAATTTCATTGCAAAACATCCATAGTAGGCCACACCCCCGTAGATGGAGTTGAACTAAACGGGAATCAGTTAGTAGTATCATCCAGTTTCGGAAGAGGTAAAAAAGCCTATGTAGAACTAGATCTAGAGAAGAAGATAAAAAATGGACAGGATTTATTAAAAATGGTAAAGTACATAGACGACTAAACTCCATACCAAAGGTAAATCGAAGATATACTTAAAATCAATAATATAACCCCTAAACAACCCTTTAGATAAAACCCTAATCAACCCTTTAAATTAAACCCTAATCAACTCTTTAGATTGAACTCTAATCAACCCTTTAGATTGAACCCTAAACAAACCTTGAGATTGAAAGTAAAATAATCTTTATTAGAATTTAATAAAATCTTCACCAGATTGAAAATAAAAAACAATCCTTTACTAGAATTAGAAATAAATATAATATTATACTCTTATATTAAGGGGGAATATGAATATGAAAATAGACCAAATAAAGAATTTGAGTATTTTAATATTTTTTAGTCTGTCTTTTGTTTTTGCCATCACCATTAGTATAAATACTGTAGCGGCAGAAGATACGGTGCAAACTAATATGGACTCGATAAGTGTAGATGATACTAATGCAGATTCTATGGGTAATGGTTCTGCTGAAGGACTATTAATTCAATCTGATGATCCTAATTATCGACCTAAAGATGGGGATTTCCGGGTAACCATCACTAAAATAAATGGTAAAAAGGTTGAATATAGTTCATATCATATTAAAAATGGTGAAAAAATCACCATAGAGGCCAAACTCGAACAATATGATGGATTATTCAAAGAATGGATCTTTCAAGGATGGAGACATCTGAGTTTTTACTTCACAAGCTATGATGGAAGCATAGTTTACTGGAAGAAAGAGAATGTATTAACCGGACTTTTCACAGGAAAAGCCAGTGTCACCCTTGATACAAGTAAATTAAACCTTCCCAATGGAAGTAATTATGCCTTTAGAATCATTTATCCCAGTTATACACCTGCCAAAGACTTTGAACAAATAGTCTTAGAACCAAGAAACTCCCAATACCCACCAGGACAGCCAGAAGATGAAGATAACAATAATCCAAAACATAACCACCCAATAAACGCTGCAATGATACCTATGCAAGACACCGGCCCACCCATAGGATTAGCAATACTAGCAATCTTCGCAGTGATAGGTGGAACCCTCTCCAACAAGAAAAAATAAATCTTTTTTTTATTCCATTTTTTTAGAAATATACCATAAAAGAGTTATTTAAAAAAAGTTTTTTATAAATTTAAAATATCATAGTACTATTTACCTATTAATAGCTAACCTAAATTAGCAATATTTCCCACAATAGCCGCCTTAAGAACAGCCCCATTAACTGGAATGGATATTCTGCGATTATCATTAGAGAAAGTGAGAGTAGTTTTATCTGTACCAGTGAAATACTCGGTTTTCTGTTTATTCTCCCTCTGGGATCCAATTCCATCCTTATAGGGTTCGATGGCAACGATCTTCCTTAAATCAATATTCACCGTTCTCATACTCCCCAGGAAAGTTAATCTTTTACTGGTTAAGACCAGAGTGCCCTGATCAATCTTTTTAAGCTCATCATGGGACACGCTTCGTGCCGATACACCGCCTAATCGGAAGGAAACTCCTTTTGCCACTCTGAAGCTCGGCCCTCCATAGCCCCCCAGTGTTTGTCGCACTGAACGAGCCTCTAAAAAGGATATATTAGGCAGGACCAGATTACATACTTCATTCTTCTTCAATATCATAGGCGAACTAGTGCTGCTGGTTAGTTTTACTCTTCCACTGGCTAGGTTGTTGATGAACTGATTTATATCTCTCTCTTTCTCTGCTACCAGTTCCTGTTGCTGCTTCTTTATCCGTTCCTTTTCCTGTATCTTAAGCTTTTTTTCCTCAACTATTTCCTGCTTTTTCTCTTCCCGATCCATTCTCCGTTGTTCCTCATTGGAGATTCCTCCGTTGGCTATTCTAGCCCATTCTTCATAGGTTAATGGTTTGTTTCGGTACTTCTGCCATATGGGATTGTCTAGATCCTGGATACTGGTGAGTTTATATTTGCCTGATTTCTCCTCAAATACCGCTCCACAGTAATTACATTGATAAGTGTAATGGGTATTGAAAGTTCCTTTGCGAATGTTCTCAGTTAAATGACCGGTGTTACAAGCAGGACAGTCTGGGGTTTCATCTTCTATTTTTTCCCCACATTCCTGGCAGAAAATAGCGTAATCCGGGTTTTCTGTGTTGCACTTGGGACATATCATTTTGATTACATCCTTATTTTTAGTTTTACAAAGATAAATGTATAATTACCGGCATTTTAATTATGTTAATTTTTTTTAGATGAATGTTAATAATGCTGATATTTTTTTGAATATTTTGGGTCTTATAATATTATTATTCTTTTAAATCTTAAGAGATTATTATTCTTTTAAATCTGCTCTTGTTAGGATGTTATTATTTTTTATATTCCATTACCAGCATAGTGATATCATCGAATTGTTCCTGATCCTTTACAAAATTATCGATTTCTTCTTTAACATAAGTTAGAAGGTTTTTAAGACTTAAATTCTCTTCTTTATTTATTATTTCTTGTAAATGTTCATCTCCGAATATTTCATCAGCACCGTTAGTTGCTTCAGTCACACCATCGGTGTACAGGTAGATCCGGTCTCCTGTTTTTAGATTAATATCCATTTGACTGTATATGATATCTTCCATACCTGCCAGTACCAGTCCCGGCTTAGTTTTAAGCCAATTATAATCTTCACCCGTACGTTTTAGTAAAGGTGGGTTATGCCCTGCATTAGCATAGGTCAATTTACCAGTATCTATTTCTAATATTCCTATCCAGGCGGTTACAAACATGTTTTCATCGTTTCCTTCATATAACTGATTATTTACTTTGGTGAATATTTCCTCTGGACTTTTTCCCAGTTGTGCCTGGTTTTTAATCAATGTTTTGGTAATCACCATAAACAACGCAGCGGGTACGCCTTTTCCACTGACATCGGCGATGACGAAAGATAAATGGTTATCATCTATTAAGAAGAAGTCATAGAAATCTCCACCAACTTCTTTTGCTGGAATACTGGTGGCGTATATATCGAATTCCGTTCTTTTAGGGAAGGGAGGGAATATCCGGGGTAGCATATCTCGTTGTATATTCCGGGCAACATTCAACTCCGTATTTATCCGTTCCTTTTCAGCGGTGACCTTTTCTAAGTGTTCAATATAAAGGTTTAGATCGTTGATCATTTTTTGGAAGGAGTGGGCTAAAATTCCCACTTCACTTTCTTCCCGGGCGTATTGTTCAAATTTAGATATGATGTAGTTGCTATCAGCGATTTCATTGGAATCTGTGACGTAGTTTTTCGCTATTTCTGATATGGATTCTATGGGTTTGGTGATTTTCTTCTCTATGTACCATAGAAAGCTTATGGAGGATGCGTAGAAGATGGCCAGTATTAAAGTTATGTTTAAATATAAGGTTTCCCAGAAATGTAGGGCATCTGCTTTGGTAACCGTGTAAAATGATACGATACCGGTTACTATGGCGATGATGGCGCCGATGATGATGAAAATAACTATGAACTTTTCGGTTAATGAGATCTTTATAGTAGCTGTTCTTTCTTTTACTTCTCGGGTAACTGGTTTGAAAACATAAGCCCCAATTAATAAATAGAATATTACTCCGGCTATTATTCCCCACCAGATATCGGTCCCGGCTAATGCTGTGTAAATGAAATAAATTATACCTATTAATATGGCCAGGATAAGCATTCCATCAAAGATCTTAGGGGGTATTAAAGTTTTTTCTGTCTTTTTTGGTTTATACATTTGAATACCATAGAGATTAGCTCCAATGATAATCAGGGTTCCCAGGATTATGCAGAAATCGAAGTTATTGGATGCAAATAGTAGGGTGCTGAAGGAGAATATATTAGATATTCCCACTCCTTGCAGTAAAAATCCAAGTAGCACCGCTATGATAAATGCGTTAATAGATATGATAATTACATATTTAATCAGATTGTAAACAGTATTCAATCTGGGTAAAGTTAGCTCTCCCCTATTCCAGGTGTACCATAACTTGTAAGGGATGTAACCATACAGAAACTGGGCAAAAAAGCCTATAACTAAAATTTCTGGGGGATAACCGAGCATGATATCGGATGCTAAATTTCCAAGTGCCGCACCAGCCGCTCCCCAGGGACCGAATAATAAACCAAATGCTGGGGGTAATGCACTGGCCGGACGTAATTCTGATACCGGTATTATCTGAAATAAATAATGAAAAGGAAGAGTGAAGATGAAGGTGATAAGACTACAAAGTACTAATCGTATACCCTTAGATTTAAGACTGGTTATATTCATGTCCTCTGTTGTTATATTTCTCACCACTTCTTAATGTGCATCAGAACACCGTGTCCAACGTCCACTTACTGTATATGGTAGTGATAATGATACTATTGCAGATAATCCTAGTATTAATGCTGATATTTGGGCATAAAATACGGCGGGTATTGGATCAAA
>JAJFTX010000139.1 GCA_021372715.1 Methanobacterium sp.
ATAGAACTGGAAATTCAAAATGAAGAGCTGAAAAGGTACCAATCACAACTTCAAACATCAAAAAATAGATATTTTGAAATGTATAATTTCGCACCCATTGGTTACTTTACTTTGGATCAGAAAGAATTGATAAAAGATGTAAATATTGCGGGCGCCAATTTACTAGGACTAGGTAAAAATAAGCTGATTAACAGTGCCTTCATCCGTTTTATAGCCCCTCAATCTCGTAATAGATTTTTCGAAAACGTTAAAAATTTCAGGGAAAATAAAGAACATCTGAAATGTGAATTGGAACTATTAAGGGATAAAAAAACATTTCCAGTTATCATGGAGATCAGTTCCAGACCCACTAGCGAAGGGAGGCTTGAATCACTTTTAATAACTATTATAGATATCACAGAACTAAAAGAAGCTGAAGAAGATTTAAAAAATAGTGAGGAACGTTTTAGAACTGTTGCTGATTTTTGTTATGATTGGGAGTATTGGGTTGGGCCTGATGGGAAATTGATTTATGTATCACCAAGTTGTGAAAGAATCACAGGTTATAAAAGAGATGAATTTATTGAAGATCCAAGTTTACTTGAAAAAATTGTCCACCCAGATGATATTGAATTGATAGTAGAACATCTTGGTGAGGCATCAGAAAATGAGGATTCTGAAGTAAGGACTTATCGTATTATTACTAAACAGGGAGAAGAGAAATGGATTGGACATGGATGTGAACCGGTATATAGTGATAAAGGGAAGTTTTTAGGTAGAAGAGTTAGTAACCGGGATATTAACCATAGGATAAAGGTTGAAAATGATTTGCGTGAGAGTGAAGAGTTTCTGGATAATATTGTGGGTAATATTCCGAATATGATTTTTGTGAAAAATGCAGAAGATCTTAGTTTTAAAAGAGTTAATAAGGTAGGGGAGATCTATTTCGGACATTCAAGTGATGAATTGATTGGTAAAAGTGACTATGATTTCTTCCCAAAAGATGAAGCGGACTTTTTCACACAGAAAGATAGGGAAGTTCTCCAAAGCAAGAAACTATTAGATATTCCAGAAGAAACAATCCAAACCAAAAAATTAGGTCCTAGACTCTTACACACCAAAAAAATCCCTCTACTTGACAAAGAAGGTAATCCAGAATATTTATTAGGAATTTCAGAGGATATCACAGAATTAAAAAAAGCTGAAAATAAGATAAAAGAATCCCTCAAAGAGAAAGAAAATCTACTAAAAGAAATTCATCATCGAGTTAAGAATAATTTACAGATCATCTCCAGCTTATTGGACTTACAGGAAGAATATGTAAAAGATGATCCTACTGCGGTGAACGTTTTGATGGAAAGCCAGAATAGGGTTCTATCCATGGCCATGATCCATGAGATGTTATATCAAAGTGAAGATCTAAATTCCATCAACTTCTCTGCTTACCTTAGAAACTTAGTTTCTAATCTATGCGACAGTTATGGTATAAAAAATCTTCAATCTATAATTGATGTGGATGAAACCTATTTAAATATGGAAACATCTGTTCCTCTGGGATTAATAATCAGTGAACTGGTCTCTAACAGCCTGAAACATGCTTTCCCTGATAAAAAACTTGGTGAATTAACTATATCTCTCCAAAGAGAGGATGATCAATTTAAACTAATTATAAAGGACAACGGGATAGGTTTCCCTGAGGATCTTGACTTTAAAAACATTAAATCAACCTTAGGACTCAAACTAGTACATTCACTAATAAATCAAATAGACGGCACCATAGAACTCGATAGAACCCATGGAACCAAGTACACCATCAACTTCCAAGAACTACAATACAAAGAAAGACTTTAAAAACAATAAATTAGAGTTTATATAATTTCATTGATTAGTTACAGGAAGCTCTATTATTAAATTAAATCAATACCAATGATTCTAAAACTTATAAAATTTGGTTTAAGTCAATATTTGGGTTCTTTGAATTTTATCTCAAATTCATTGCCATTATTTCTTTCTAATTTGATTGCACCATCTATCTGCTGGGTAAGATTGTTTACAAGCTGTAAACCAAGGGATTCGGTGTTTTTATAGTCTATATCTGCTGGAAATCCTACACCATTGTTTTTACTTTTATTATAAAATTATCATCCATTTTATGAAAAGAGATGGTTATATTGCCACTTTGAACAGGTGGAAATGCGTGTTTCATGGAGTTAGAAACCAATTCATTAACTATCAAACCCAGAGGAACAGTTGTGTTTATATCCAACATTAAATCTTCCAAATCCAGATTCAATTTAACCTGATCAGTATCGATAACATAATTAATCTAGACATTATATTAACATGAAAAGTATGTGTAAATAAATAAATCTGGGGTTTAACTTGCAATTTTAATAAAGTGGTCTAATAGACACGGATATTTAATTAAAGTTTTCTATACTTAAACAACATCTAAGAATTTTTTTTACTAATATCATTATCAAGAATTTAATTTTTATAATAAAAATTAAGGATAAAGAAAAATAATCGGTGATCTTAAATGTATAAGTCGGATCAACATGTTATTGAGGCATTAGGGAAAAGTAAAATCATAATTAAAGACGGTAAAGTCATTAGGGTAGGAGAACCAGAAATAGACTACTGTCCTCTTTTTGAAAAATATAGGGGAATAAAAAAACTCGACAAAGAAGTAATAAGAGAAAACATAGAATTCAGAATAGAAGATTTTGGCATGTGCACGCCAAATAGGATTTTGAGGATGAAAGACTTTCTTTCATTTGGAATTTCAGAAATATTAAGCACATTATTAGAGGAAGGGTTAATAGATAGTGTTGTAGCGGTATGTGAGGGTTGTGGAACTGTAATCTTAACCGACCCTGAGCTTGTACAAGGTGTAGGTGGCCGTGTTTCAGGTCTGGTAAGCACCACTCCCATCAAGGGGATTATAGAATCCGTGGGAAGTGAGAATATCCTGGATCCAGAGCAATGCGAAATAGATCAAGTGAAAGGCGCACGAAAAGCAGCTGATTTAGGATATAAGAATATAGCAGTTACCATAGTCTCCGCAAATGACGTTAAGAAATTAAGAGATCTGGAAAAGAATTTGAAAGATGTAAACATTTACATATTCGTAGTACACACCACAGGTGTATCCTCAGAAGATGCAGAAACATTATTTGACCATGCGGATATAATTACGGGTTGTGCCTCAAAATCCATTAGAAAAACAGGCGAATATAAGGAAATATTCAGCGTGGGAGCATCAATACCCATCTATGGAGTTACAAAGGCGGGAAAAAAGTTCATAGACTTAAGAATTCAAAAAATAGGTGGATTGAAGGATAAAAAAGATGCTAAAATCCCAAAACCCTTGGTTTAATTTTTATGTAAAAAAATTTTTTACTTTTTATTCTAACTGTTCTAAACCAGCTAACGCACGGATCAATGAACTTTGGGTTACCAAGCCAATTAAATTTCCTTCATGAACCACAGGAATCCTTTGATAACCTTCATAGGCCATTATTTTAGTAATTTCCATAAGGGGAGTGTCTGGTTTCACTACTTTCAGATCTTTACTCATTAAATCTTCCACTTTAAGACCAAGAGCCTCACCACCGGCAAGTAAGATATCTCTATGGGTTATTATACCTACCAACTTTTTTTCATCAACAACAGGCAGTCCACCCACATTACAGCGCATCATCTTTAATTTAGCAGCCGCTACCAGATCATTGGATGATGTTATTTGAACATCCTCGATCATGATGTCCTGTGCTTTTCGATCATCTCTCATGAGGATTATTTTTATTGTTCATTCATTAAAAGGATGATTAATTTTTTATATTTCAGAAATTGATTATTATAATCTTAAAGTGTTCAATATTTTTAAAAACTAAATATAATCAATTAAATTATATTAATTATTTATTTTAATCCTTATTTTTTAATTTTAGACCTATTATCTTACTGAATAAACTTTAAAAACAAAATTTAAGTAAAATATATTACATATATATAGATGATGATGATTGGTTAAATAATTATTAAATGTATTTTAAGGGTTTTTTAAAAGCTAAAATTAAAGAGGTTCAGTTATGTCGTCTAAAGAAGATTTTT
>JAJFTX010000092.1 GCA_021372715.1 Methanobacterium sp.
TGATGGTTAGAAGCAATTGTATTTTCGTTATAATCTGTCTTATAACTGTATACTGAATAATTCTCATTATATGTTGTGTTATTGTTGATGATGTCTGTGTTCTGCTGGTTTGTTGTGGTGGCATATATATTTGGTATGAACAATGATACCGCTATGAGCAGTAGCATTGTAAGCAACAATTGTCGCTTCACTATACTGCCCCCTCATTTTCAGCAATGTCAGATAACTATAATTTGGTTCCGACAATTAATATCATATATTTAAAAATATATAAATCTTTGTAATTTAAATAATGAAAAAGAAGGTTTAAATGGATTTTATTAAAATATAAGCATTCTCTGGAAGAATATTCTACTAGTTAATTATTTATTAAGATTCCAAATGGTAATCTATTACTATAACAAGAATTATAGTTGATTTAAAAATAAGATATACTAGTAGATGTTTTATTATATATTATTAAATATTTATATCCATTTTTAATTTGTTTTTTTCATTTGAATTATAATATATTGATTTAAAATTATAAGAAATGGATAATACGTTTTATAAAAACAAATAATTTGTTATTAACTAATATTAGATAAGATTTATAAAATGTATAAATTTTGTAAATTTCCATAACAATATCTCTTTTTGGATCAAAACAAAATAAATTGATTTTCACAGATTAATTCCCAAAATTTATAACTTAAAACTAAAAATAAATTTTGACATGGAAATAATTCACGTCCAAAAGGCACTGGTAATTCTCCAGAATTCAGAACTTATGGTAGATCTTATACCAGAGGTACGCAGCAATTTAGTGATGGCCCGTGAAAATGCCCAAACCATAGAGGATGTAGTGGGCGTTCCAGGGCGTATAACTACGGTAAATGGAAGAGTAAGGGCATTTTTAAAACCAGAATGGGGTGCATCTTCCCATATGGCTCGTATGGTTCTGGAAATTATGAAATACGATCCCGAACGTCGTAGTGCTATAAATCTACGTTATGACCCTGATATAATCAAAATCTGTGAAAAATTAGGGCTTAAAGTTTCATTTTATAATAGAGCAGATGAACCTGAAGATCTGAGAAAAGTTGAAGGAAAAACCATATCTTGGGGAGTGGAACAGGCCATAAAAAATTTAGGTGAAATCCCAGATGTAATCTATCATCTTGGGGATTGGGGTAAGGAACCCATAATAGCTTTAATTGGAAATGATGCTATTGATGTAGCCAAGATGGCAGTTTGTTTAGCCGAACTTTTAAATAACAAAAAAAAGATGGAAAAAGTCCCATAAATTAAACAAATTCCAATTTTAGAATAGTTTTTGAAATTTCAATTTTGAATATTATTAAATTTTTTAGAAGAATAATTAATTATAAAATTTAATTTACTTCTGGTTTTTTTAGGTTTAAAAAGAAATTTTTTTAATCGATGATTATCTGTAAATTTTCTTCTATCTCCTTTTTGGGCATGGTAACCTTGAGAATACCATTTTCAAAATCTGCCTGAGATTCATCAATTTTAATTCTTACCGGAAGTTCTATTTTCCTGTTTATTTCTCCATATTTTCTCTCTTTTTTGATGTAACTATAGCCTTCCTCTAGAATATCTTCCTGAAAATTAGCAGTTATTTCTAAAGTTGCTTCACTTATATCTAACTTAATATCTTCTTTTTTAAATCCAGGAAGGTCAGTTATGACAATTATATTATTATAATCTTCAATAACATCCACCAGTGGTCTGCCTGAGACTCCGGAGGTATATCCGGATATTGTTTTTTCCAGCTCCCCCTGTGATTCTTTAATGGTATTTAGAGCATCGTTAAATAACTGTTCGGCGATGTTTCTTCTAGTCATATTTAAATTCCTCCAATTTATCTATTATCTGGGAAATTCCATCACCCTTTGAAGCTGCTACCAACAAAGGTTCATCCACCCTATTAGTATATTCCTTTAAAATATTAATATTTTCCACCAGATCCACCTTGTTAAAAATACAAGTGATTGGTATATTGAAGATTTTTTTAATTGATTCATACAACATAAACTGATTTTCTAAAGGATACCCAGAGGTTTCTGATGCATCAAAAATAAATAATATACCCTGTGCCAGATGCTCCAGAGCCACCATAGCGTTGAGTTCTATATTATTCATATCCTCCACCGGCCGATCCAGTAATCCGGGGGTGTCAATGATCTGATATTTTTGCCATTTACGTTCTAAGTGACCTATTTGGATACCGGTGGTGGTGAATGGATAATCCGCCACTTTAGGCTCGGCAGTGGTAATCTGTCTAAGAATAGTGGATTTACCCACATTGGGAAAACCAGCTATCACTACGGTGATGGCATCAAAATCCACGGTAGGCATGTTACGCAGCTTCGCTTTAGCAAAGTCAAGGAAGTTAAGTTCATCCCTTATACGATTAACCACTGATGATATACGTCCATAAGCTTCTTTTCTAACATTAGATGCATTTTCAGGTTTTGATCTTCTGACCTGAAATACATACTGATTTTCAAGTTTACTAATAATTCCAACAGCCCAGTTTAGGGCACCTAACGATTTCTTAAGCTGATCAACACCCACTACAACATCTATATAGTCCTGATAGAACAGGGGTAATTCTTCAACCTTAGGCGTTTTAATTAGAATACTTTTAAAACTTTCCTCAATAACCTGACAGGCGGTTTTAATACGAGCTTCTTCAATCTTCTTCGATTTCTGCTGACGAGGTATTTTAGAGGTTCTTAATTTATTCGCAGCTTTTTTGGCACGACTGAATCCTTTATCTAAAATTTCTTCTGGAGTGGGTATGGTGGGTAGGAACATTTTTTATCACATTATAAAAATTTAAAATATACTTGAACAATTGATTTAAAACTGTTAATTGAAAAATTATCTAATTTGATATTATGTTTAATCATATTATAATTAGATGATTATTGATTTAATTAAATTTTAATCTACTTTTTAATTAATATTTAATTTATTTTTAAAAATTCATGCAATAGATATGTTTAAAAAGAAGTTCATTCTTGGAATATCTGACCTTGAAATTTATATATTTTAACCTGAGGATCTAGCCAGCAGTCAGCATTTAAACCAGCCTTCATACAAGTGTTTGATAGGAAATCCTCAGCGTCCCATTGCCATTCAACAGCAACTTGGGGAAGTAAAAGTCCCCGACTATATCCACTTTCCACTATCAGACCATCTTCACCTACAATAATTTTTTCAGGATAGTCATTAGGTTTATCCACCATGATTATTTCTGGTTTAGTTAACACACTAACCTCTAGGTGTAGGTTTTCTAGTTCACTGGAAGTCACTGGGGGAAATCTTGGATCTTGAAGTGCTGATGAGATAGCGACCTCAATAACAGCGTTTACAAGGGGTTTTATAGGTTCAGGATAGCCAATACATCCCCTGAGCTGCCCATTACGATTAAGAGTTACAAAAGCCCCCATATCCTCTTTTAAAGTTTTGGGGGTGTCTTCAGGCACCTCTAATATTCTTTTTTCCTTTAGATAAGTTTCTATGGATTTCCTGGCAAGTTTAACTAAAAAATCACCCTCTTCATCACTCAACATTTATTTGGCTCCCTATTATTTGTTATATAATCTTCATATTGCTTCACATAGGTTATAATCTTAATTTAAATTTGTTAAATCTTTACAGGGTTATACAATGTTATTAGCTTCACATGGCTCCGCCTACGGTTGCTTCTTTAACACTTACATGCGGACCACCATCACCTACAGGCACGGTTTGTCCTGATTTACCACAGAAACCAACTCCCATTTTAAAATCTGATCCAACTTTATCCACTTTAAGCAACATCTCCAGAATATTACCAGAAAGGGAAACATCCCTTAAGGGGGTACTGATTTCTCCTTTTTCTATTAAAAAAGATTCAGCGGCGTTAAACTGGAATATACCTTTACCAGTGTCAACCTGACCTCCACGGGAGCCTTTCAGGTAAATTCCATCATCCATATTTTCTAATATTTCTTCAAATTCATAATCTCCTGGTTTTAGGTAAGTGTTGCTCATACGCACAATGGGTTGATCATCCACTGCTGATCGGGCATTTCCAGATGGTATAATATTCAGTTTTGAAGCTGTTTCTCTGGAACTTAAATAGGATATCAGCTTTCCATCCTGGACCAATATATTTTCCCTTGTTTTGACTCCTTCTGAATCATAGGGATAGTAACCAAAAGCGTCCATAGTAGCATCATCTATGATGGTCACATTTGGAGAGCCTATTTGAGTGCCAATTTTGTCTTTAAGGATGGAATCATTTTGTAAAATTAAATCGGCTTCTGATGCATGTCCTAGGGCCTCATGAATAAATACACCGGTTAGTTCAGGATCCATAACAACTGGAAACTTACCTGAAGGTGGTAATTCTGCCTTTAATAGTCTTAGAGCTTTTTCTGCAGGAGTTCTTCCAAATTTCTCTAAATCTTCCTTTTCCAATACCTCAAATCCGCGAGCTCCTCCTGTACTTTTATGTCCGAACTGTATTAATCCTTCTGATGCGGCCACTGCATTTATGAACAATGCAACTCGGCTATCCTCCATTTGGAGTAAGGTTGATTCGCTGTTAGCAAAGATGGTTCTTCCTTCCTGATCCACATAATTGAGGGTGGTACTTACTATACCATCTAGATTAGCTGCTTTTTCCACGTCAGACATTATATCCTTTTTCTCTTCCAGCGATACTTCCGATGGTTTCAGTTTAGCTTTAGATTTAACATCATCTTTTGTATGATCCACATCTGCCAACTTTATATCATTATTTAAAAAATTTACCAGTTTTAAAGCAGATTCAGCAGTATCTTTTAGTTGAGAAGGTTTCGAGGTGTAACTAACGCCCCATGCTCCGTTTTTTAAGACACGGACACATCCTCCCCAATTATTTCCTGATCTTATCTCCTGTATTTTACCATCCTTCATGACTATGATGTTGTTCTGACTTTCATTAATTCTTAAATCAATATAATCAGCTTTGTTTTCTAAGAAAGTTATTATATTCTGGATGGTATCAGTATCCCATGATAATTCTTCTATTTTATTAATTCTATTTCCCCCTGATCTATTTCTCTTCTAATGAATAATTTAGCTTAATTTTAGTTTTTTTACTATTTTTTATTCTATTAATGAGGTTATTAAAGTTTTAGGATTAAATCAAAGCTATTTAAAATTAAATAGGACAGAATTGAAAGATTTTTAATTGGTTATATACTATTTCTTAATACAATAATACTTTATATTACCTAAAAATTGATGATTATTGATAAATTTGGGCATATATATTTATACTTAAAATTATAATCTGATATTGCATTTTAATATTTAAAGATGCAAGAACCAAAATAAATAAAAATAAAAAATAAATCAAAAAAAAAGGAACCTAGAAAGAGAAATAATAAAAAAAAGAAGTGGGTGATAGAAGATGAAAAAAATAGCCATAATATGCATTTTAGCAGTGATGCTTGGCACCATGCCCATATATGCTGCGGACTCCGGCGCCGCCCAACAGCTGCAATCAGATAATCCGCAATTATATCAGGATTTAGTGGATTTAAAAAATCAGATATTGCAAAATCCTGGACAAATAACTGATATTTTACAGAGACAGGATGTTCAAAATGAGATAAGCCAATGGTTACAGAGACAAGATGTACAGGATCAAATTTACCAATGGTTGCAGAATCCTGTGGTACAGGAGAATCTGAACATATTATTCCAGAATCAAAATATTAAAAAAGAATTGAACAATATTTTGAATGGATAAATACCAAATATTTTTTTTTAAATTGTTTATTAATTTTTTATTTTATTAGCTGAAAAATAATTCTTTTTTAATTCCATTATTTCTTTTAAGTGCTAATCGAACAATTAACTTTATAATTGTATAAGTTAAATGATTTATAGACCTACCAAAGCATCGGATGTGACAGAATGAAAACAGTTGAGGAAATAAATCAAAGGATCAAGGATGGAGATGCAGTAGTAGTTACTGCTGCTGAAATGACCAGATTAGTGAAGGAAAATGGTTTAAAAGAGACTGCGAAAGAAGTTGATGTGGTTACAACTGGAACATTCGGTGCTATGTGTTCATCAGGAGCTTTTTTAAACTTTGGTCATAGTGATCCGCCTATTAAAATGTCTCGGACATATTTAAATGGAGTGGAGGCTTATTCGGGGATAGCTGCAGTAGATGCTTATTTGGGAGCAACTCAACCCAATCGTAACCCGGATGTGGGTTTAGAACATGGGGGTGCTCATGTTATAGAAGATCTGATACGTGGTGATGAAATGGAGTTGGTTGCAGAAGCATATGGGACCGATTGTTATCCTTTAACTGAGATAAAAACTCAGATATCCCTGGACAGTGTTAACCAGGCTATTATGGTTAATCCTCGTAACTGCTATCAGAACTACGCAGCGGCGACTAATTCAACTGATGAAACACTATACACTTACATGGGCACCCTTCTACCCAAGATGGGTAATGTTAGCTATTCTAGTGCCGGTGAATTAAGCCCATTATTAAACGATCCCTACTTCCAGACCATAGGGAACGGGACTCGGATTTTCCTCTGCGGAGCGGAAGGTTATGTGATTGGAGAAGGAACACAGTATGCTACCGATGTAGAGAGGAAAAATGGTGTGCCTGTTTCAACTGCAGGGACGCTGATGTTAAAGGGTGATATGAAGGATATGGATCCGGATTATGTGCGTGGAGCTACCATGCCAAAATATGGCCCCACATTATATGTGGGGGCGGGAATACCCATCCCCATCCTTAATGAGGAATTAGCCAGTAGGACTGCCATAAGTGATGAAGAGATCGCCTGCCAAATAATAGATTACGGTATACCGCGAAGAAGTAGACCTATGGTGATGGAAACTAATTATCATGAACTTAAAAAAGGTGTTATAGAATTAGATGGAGTGGAAGTCCCTACTTCTCCTTTATCATCCCAGAAAAAAGCTATAAAGATTGCAGAAGAACTTAAAAATTGGATTGATCAGGGTGAGTTCTTTTTAACCCAACCAATTAAGAAATTACCTACTAAAGGTCGTACGGTTAAACCATTGGAAATCCAAAGACCATCCATATTGGTCAAGGATTTGAAGAGTGAAGTCTTAATATTAGCACGCCCTACAGATGATATCAGTGAAGTAGCTCGTAAAATGGTTCAAAATAGTATCAATCACCTCCCCGTTGTGGATGAGAATAATAAGCTACTGGGAATCGTGACTTCCTGGGATATAGCCAATGCTGTGGCACATGGAAAGAGAAAATTAACGGATGTCATGACCAAAAAAGTAATAATAGCTAGGGAAGAAGAACCAGTGGATGTTATAGCACGAAGGATTGATAAGAATAAGATTTCTGGGCTTCCCATTATAGATAAGGATAATACTGTAAAGGGGATGGTTACAGCTGAAGATATTTCCCGATTGATGGGTGGTGATTAAATGAAAGCATGGCTCAATTTTTCTCCCAGTATAGTAAATAAGACCATAATATCTGATTTAATAAAAAATTTTGATATACATTTCAACATTCTAAGAGCAGATATAACCCCTAAAGGAGGTAAGATGCTTATAGAGATGGGTGGTAACCAATCGGAAGAGGCTATAAAATTTCTGGAAAAAGAAGGAATTCAGTTAACGCCCATTAAGAAAGTGGTTAAAAAAGATGAAGATAAATGCATAGACTGTGGAGCTTGCATGTCCCTATGTCCAGTAAAGGCTATATGCCCTGCTGATGACTGGACGGTTGATGTGGATGATAAGTTATGTATAGGCTGTGGATTTTGCACTTTTTCCTGTCCGACCCGAGCGATAAAAGTTACAGAGTAGTTAACTTTTAAAAAAAGGATGATCAAAATGTAAAGGATCTATTTATTCTATTTTTTTTACTCATTGAATTCTTTAAGAATCCTTCTTCGAGCTTCACCAATGGTAAGGGGATAGGGCTTATCAAAGGGTAGTTTATCCTCTTTTTCCAATATCTCCATAAGATGGGCTATACGAGGCAGTCTTAGATTGGCTTTTCTTATGGTTTTAACATCCTCAAATACTTCTGGAGGGCTGCCTTCTTTGATAATCTTACCTTCGTTTATTATATAAACGTTATAAGCGTATAAAGGCACTAGATCTACGTCATGGGTAGATATTACTATGGTCATTCCTTCCTGGTTTAATTGGTAGAGTATCCTTAGGATTTGGGATGCTCCTTTTGGATCCAGACCACTGGTAGGTTCATCCAGAACCATTATATGGGGGTGCATGGCTAGAATTCCTGCAATGGCCACTCGTTTTTTCTGACCGCCGCTCAGGTGATGGGGTGCTTTATTTTCAAAACCATCCATTCCCACTCTTTTTAAGGCTTCTTTTACCCTTTTTTCCACTTCTTCATCATTTAAACCAATATTCATAGGTCCGAAGGCTACATCTTCTATTACCGTAGGTGCAAAAAGCTGGTCATCTGGGTTCTGGAATACTATTCCCACCTTCTGTCTAACTTTTATGAGATGTTTTTTATCATAGCTTAATTGTTCGCCGTCTATGGTAATATTACCTGAATCTGGCTTCAGAATTCCATTGAAATGCAGGAAAAGGGTTGATTTACCTGCTCCGTTGGGACCCAGTAAGGCGACTATTTTACCCTTTTTGACTTTAAAATCAACATTTTCAAGGGCTTTAGTCCCATCTGGATAGAAATAACTGATTTTTTTAGTATCAATGATGTTCATTGATTCACATATATCCATGGCTATTTATAATTTATTCGGTTATGAGTAGAATGCATATTATCTAATTTTAAATCTATTCTTTTAGATGATCATTGGTTATCCTCTTATTATGGCATAATTAAAAAAATATTATTAGGTTTTAAAAAATTGTGAAGTTTCCGGTGAGGTATAGTCCAATTACCAGGCTTATCTCAAATAGTAAAAGTAATGTTATATTAAAGTATCCCATGTTTTTAATATTATCAGGCTTTTTCATGGTCCTTATAGAACCATCATAGCATCTTGATTCCATGGCGATGTAGGCATGTTCTCCTTTAAGCCAGGTTCTTATGAACAGGTTACTTCCTAACATTCCCATGGATTTGATTGATTTTTTAATAGATGAATATCCAAGGCGTGTTTCTTGGGAGTGATACATGTTCCTGGCTTCATCTAGGAAGACGAATATGTATCGGTACATGAGCATTGACAGTTCGATAACTATTTTCGGAATTTTAATATGTTCTAAAACTGTAAAAAATTCATTCATAGGGGTTGTGAGGGCTAAAAAAGCAAGACAGGTGAATCCCCCCAACATTCTAGTAAAGACAAGAAGTCCCAAATTAAAACCATCACTGGTAACTGCTAGATTAAATATTCCAAGTTCTAAGACCGGAGAACCTACTCCAAAGAATATAGCCATATAAACGAAGGTTATGAGACCGAAAGAAAAAGGAACTATTAATAAAAATTTTAAATAAAATTTCCAGGGAATTTTAGCTTCAAAAATAATTAAAAAAGACATAAAACATGCTATAATGAGGGGTATTACGGGAGATGTTGATATTAAGCACATTATCATAGTTAAAATTGCAAATAATACTTTGAAATAGACATTTACATTTCTAAGGTTATTATAATGGGCGTAATTATCTAATGTGTTTTCAAACATTTCTTTTATCTCCAGTTTATCCTAAATTTAGGTTCACCTATTTACTTGATTTCACTTTTTCATTTACTCCGATGTTTTCATCATTTTCACGTCTTTTTGCTTTAGCCTGACCACTTAAATATCCCAAAATGTATCCTATTATTAATGCACCAATAGCGGCCTGGCTTGCAAATAAAAGACTTTCAATCTCGCCACTTGGGGGTTCCCATAATGACTGGAACCACGGTTGGTAACCAGTTTCTTCGACGGCTGTGCTTCCTGCATCATCTGATCCACCAAAGTAACCCTGATCTTCACCCAAACCATTGTAAATTACCAATGGTAAGACAACAATGATGACAACCAATGATAGGAGGATTATAGGTCGTTTATCTACCATTTAAGCCACCTCGGGTGTTTTAGCTGTGGGTTTTTTTGGTTCTTCAGGTCCTATTACTTTTAATGATCTTAAGATGTCTGGTCTGAGTTTCATGATGTATTCAAATATTACCACTGTTAAAATACCCTCTGCTATTGCAAGAGGTACTTGGGTGTAAGCGAATATTGCTATGAACTTTACCACAGCTTCTGGAAATGTTGGTATTGGGAAGGCTAGGGCAAGCTGAATTGCGGTAGTTATATATGTTAACCAGTCTCCAATAACTGCAGCTAGGAATATTGCTATTGAAACGGACCATCCTATTTTTCTAGCACCTTTCCATACCAACCAAGCTACAAATGGGCCTATAATACCCATAGAAAATATATTTGCCCCTAAAGTTGTTATTCCGCCATGTGCCAATAATAATGCTTGAAAAACAAGTACAATCGCTGCTAATACACTCACTGCAGCAGGTCCAAATAGAACTGCACCTAAACCACCACCCGTAGCGTGAGAACAGCTACCAGTAACTGATGGCAGTTTTAAAGATGATATGACAAAAATAAATGCTCCGGATACTGCTAGTAATGGTTTTGATTCAGGGTGTTTTTCAATTGTCTTTTTTATCTGTATCACACCATAAGCTACAACAGGTAATGCCAGTATATACCAAAACAAACACCAGTACCAAGGTAAAAATCCTTCCATTATATGAATAATATCAAATCTCCTTTAATTTATTTCAAGTATAATTGAACTATTAAGTATTATATAAAATTTGCTATTTAATTCTAGATTAATTGAATTTTATTAAAATAAAATTGAATTCCTTTGGTATATAATTAAAATAATCCAATGTTAATAATTCTTAAATATGTATTATTATAATCAGAAATATTAGATATATTATACAAACAATTAATGGATGATAAGATGGGGATTATGGAGGATCAAAAATGACTAAAATGGAAAATAAACTTTCCAGTGGAATTGAAGGTTTAGATGAGGTTTTAATGGGTGGATTCGTCCCAAGAAGAGCATATCTCATTCGTGGTAATCCAGGAACTGGTAAAACTGCTATAGGGATGCATTTTCTCACAGCCGGTGTGAAGAATAATGAAAAAAGTCTATTTATAAACATGGGAGAACCAACAAAACAGGTAATAAACAATGCTCAGGGAATGGGATTCAATACAGAAGGTATTGAATTTTTAGATTTAAGTCCTGATGAAAAATTTTTTTCCAATATGGAA
>JAJFTX010000151.1 GCA_021372715.1 Methanobacterium sp.
GTTGAGTGGTGATGATTATTCAATTAGCACCACGAATAGTATGATCTTAAATTTAAATACAACCGCAATTTCTAGTTCAATAAATAGTACTATTTCAGTTAGGTATAAACATAATGTTCAGTACAATATACTCGATATTCCCCATTTACTAAGGAGTTCTAATAAGGTAAACCACTTAGGCCAGTCTGAGAAGGTGGTGATGCCAAGGCAGTACGTGGTGAGGTATTCGCATTTTGTACTGGGGTATAACTTTAGTGGTGGTATTCAAATAGATAATACGTATAGGTAGTGGTTCCGATAATGATCGATATATCAGGCGTGGTGAATCGGCTGGTTTTATCCCCAGAGGAGGTAAAATCGTACGCCCGTTACGTATTGGATACATTGGGTGGTCGGTACATGGAGCTGTGGGAAAAGAAGGTAGATAATGGGTTACATCAAACTAAGGGAACCTATAAATCAGGGATGAAAGCTGAATATATCGATGATTTTAATATGGCTTTTATTCTAGATGGCAAGGGGATTGGAAAATTAGGGTTGATGATTGAGCAGGGATGTACCCCTTTTGATATCAAGGATGGATTTAAGCAGTCAAGTAAGGTAAAGCATAATAAAGCAGGGGGCTGGTATTTAAATATCCCTCTTAGGTTTGCTACAGCCCAAGCTATTGCAGAGAGCGCAGTTTTCGCCAATAAGATGCCTAAACCTGTAGAGAATATAGTTCGAAAGATGGGGAAGGATGATTACGTTAAAGAATCGCAACTCCCAGTGGAATTCCAGATTAAAGGGGTAAGGAAGGAAATAAATAGTGGAGGACAATCTATTCCAGAATATCAACATAAATCCTCTATTTATGTAGGATTACAGCACAGCACTAAGCCGGGCCATGGTGGGTATATGACATTTAGAACCGCGGGGGAGAACTCAGATAAGAACTCTTGGATTCATAAGGGTTTTGAGGCTCATAATTTTATGGGTAAGGCATTGGAGGATTTAACAGGGGAATTTCCACAACTAATAGACCAAGCAGAAAAAGAATTTTTATCGAATAGGGAATGAAAATAGCAGTATTAACACTTAAAACGGTCTTGGATTCCTTGCTAACGTGGGTAAGGAATGATTATGTTTATTACAACACATTATCCACCCCAGCCCCAGAGAAATCGTGGCTGTATTCAACGTTCTATGGGAATAGTCATGGGAATTTCGACTACTACGTACAGGCAGTTAATATGATTAGTCGTACTGATGTAGACCAAAACAAGCTTTCCACCAGGCTGATGTTTGATACATCAAGGGCAAACCTTCCTACCATTCATATCCATATGCCCTCAGAAACGCCGGGGAAATTTACAGCATTGAATGGGCAAATAGGGTTTAGTGGGTTGGATGATGACAATAATGCCCAAATGGATTTGGCTAGATCATTTGGGTCGACCTATGATCTTATTATTACAGGGGGGAATTCAGAGGAGGTTATTTTAATTTATGAGTTATTACAGGCATTATTTATTGCTGGGCATGATACGATTCAGAACTACTTTGCGGTATTTGACTATGCAGGGAATGAGCTGATGGTTAACCCAGAGATAATTCCCTACAATACATTCTATAGGGCGTTTAGGGTTTCGGTGCAGGATGAAAGAGTGGTGCGATCAATCGTTGCCACTCCCACCGTAGAGGATATTTACTTTGGTGGTCAAGCAGTGAACCCTTCAGCGGAAGTAGAACCAGAGCAACCAACCAACCCACCCATGTTTTCAGATTTTAGTATTTTAGGATTAAAGAAGGTAAGTGAAGGTGGAGAAATACCAGATATTCAGTTTGATTGGTTGGGAGCTGATGAAGGGAGTACTTTATCTTTTATTAAAGAGATGTTAAATAAACTTTACCTTTTATCAAATAATTAATAATTTTTTGTTATATTTATAGCGAATTTTTCAAACGGTATATGAGTGAATGTTTGAATGATATATGGCAACTTCTTTAGACCAATTACGGTCTATTCTATATACAGATTTAGCTCCTTATTTAGGGGAAGGGACTATCGACGCATTAGTGACATTGATTGCAAATACTGCTATTGAAGCAACTAATGGAAAAATTGATAGCACTGATCCTATAATTACTTTTAATACCAAGCAGGTTTCCCAAACATTAACAGGAGGGGCTGTGGATTTGAGTAGGTGTCTGACTAGCTATTCTAGTTATACCATTAATGCCCCATTAGTTCTATCTGTGGCGAGTGGTTCTGAGATTGGAGGAACGGCAGTTATTGTATTAGTAGCAGATGGCACAAATACTCCTACCTATCCTACTATGGTAGAGGATGCCTCTTCCTCTGGCTGGGTGAATACAGCAACAACTAAGAATAGAGGGGTAATTACGAAGTTTGAGGATGCGGTGTACATTAAATGGGATCAAATTTCATAGATGAGCGTATTTACTAGGGTTGGCGGGTTTGGATTTGGGGGTGGTGCGGCAAAGCCGGACGGTAACCCATCTGGGTTAACGGCTACGGTTTTATCCGATACCTCTATTAAACTAGATTGGACAATTGGTAGCACAAATCAGGACGGGCATAATATTTATGTTTCTACAAACGGAACAAATTTTACTTTACTAGATTCAGTTTTAGGAGTTACTGATACATATAGCGCAACGGGGTTAGTACAGGGGTCTGTATACTATTTTAAAGTTGCAGCGTATAAAGGATCTAAGATATCTGAGTATTCAAATACCGAAAACGCCACTACAACTTTAGCCGCTCCTACTGCGCTAACATCTCAATTTATTGTTGATACAATTCTTGGTCAGCTAGCATGGACGGATAATTCAGGTGGCGTTGCTTCTTACGAAATCTACTCAAACACAAATTCGGAAGGCGATATACTAATTACAACTACTGCTGTCGGGGCTACATCATACTCTGACACCTCATGTAAACAGAATGCAAGTGTAGTTTATAGGATAAGAGCAAAGATTGGAGGGATATATTCAGATTATGTAACAGCATCAGCATTAGTAACTCCTTTGTGCTGGAAAACAAATCAATCAACACGAACTAATGTTGTTATAAATGCATTAAATATTAAAGTAGGTAAAACAGTAAATATAGATTGGGGTGATGGTACTAATGCAGATTATACAGGTAATAATACGAATATTACAAAAACTTATGCTGCAAGTGCTGTAAACGTATTTAATATAAAAATAAGTGGTGACACAAATAGCATAGCAACATTTAATCATAACGCACAGTCGTTATCATACGGAGTGGTCACCAACTGGGTATTACCCGCTTCGCTAGCTTTTTTTGTTATTAATTCCACAGGCTTAACAGGGGTGGTCACCAACTGGGTATTACCCGCTTCGCTAACTGCTTTTTATATTCATTACACAGGCTTAACAGGAGTGGTCACCAACTGGGTATTACCCGCTTCGCTAACTGCTTTTTATATTCATTCCACAGACTTAACAGGTTCTTTGCCTCAGATAACAGCTCATGCAACGAATGGACTAAGTTATCAGGCACAAACAGCATCACTATCAGATAGTAAGGCTACTGTATTTAGAAAAGGGATGACCGTTTTTAATATTAGTAATCAAAAGGTACCGTTTCTAACAGATAAAATAGATAAGGTTTTAAAAGCCCTTGCAGATTGGTATCAGAATAACGCACCTACAGCTAATTGTACCTATAATTTAAGCGGCACAAATATGGGGATACCTACAGGAGGAGCAAGTAATGTAGATATAGTTAGGCTATCTGGGTATTTTACTACAGCAGGGTTTACAGCAATAATTATAATATCATCATAACATGATAACTATTTCTTGTCCATGTACGTTTGCGGCATATAACGCAAAAACGAATAAGCTAGAATCGTCTATAATAACGATAGGCGAAAACACCACTATCCTGTGTAATCAGGACGAGCTTAAAGTAGCAGATAAAAATACAATCTTTATGGCTACTAAGGATGCTTTAATAGCAGAACTACAAGCTAAATTAATAACAAATGACGATGTAACGCCAATAACTGAAAAAGTATGATAACAGTAACTACAGCAGTAATAAGCAATGAGTGGTTTTTTACTTATGATATAATCACAAAACAGGTAATAACTGAGCCTACATTTATAGATTCTAACTCATCAGCGGTAATTGGTGAGAATGTAAAGATTGAAGTGGCTCAATCTGAAAAGCAATTGCTTGACAAAATAAGCGCATTGAAATTAACAATGCCTAAACATGACATTTAAATAAAACAATATGAACTACACTTTATTTAGCAGTATTAATTTAACATAAAATAATAATCTTTTAACAAAGTAACACAATGTCAGAAAGAGAACAAGAACTGGAGAAGAAGGTTGAGGAGTTACAGGCTAATAATATTAACATTAGATTTGATAATGTGGAGAAGCAATTACCAAGATATTAACATTATTTAAATAGAATAGTATGGCAAATTTTACCATTGTAGAAGCTACAGATGCTTCCTACCTAACCATCACAGATACTAGAGTTATTACAACATATTCTATCAGTGTCCAATGTGATGCTATGACAGAAACTTTTACCGATTTTGAAGGATTATAAAATAATTTAACTTAAATTTGTAGATATGGAAACAAACTACACACTTTATTTAGCAGCATACAAAACTTGAAACTGCTTTTGCAATAACAATTTAACATGGAAACAAACATCTATTACTAAACTTAAAACTCAACTATATGGATATAAAAGAGGAGAAAGATAAAAAGAATAGTGTACTATTGTACAACTGTTTCCAGATTTGCAATTTACTTAGATTGACATTGTATGATAGAGGGGTTGTGAGATTAAAATATGAAGATATCCAACTGTCGGAGAGTGATTGGAAGAAACTGTTAAAAAAGGATGGGATAAATTTTTAATTGTCCTATATATTTTATATTTTTAAGGCGGCAATCGGTGTACTAAGTCATATTGTATGATATGCCAACTTCTTTTTATTTTGGGGGAAGAAAGATAATTCGTCCAGGTGTTTATTCGAGAATCACATCGGGAAGACAGAACCCTCCCTTAACATTGGACTATGGAACCTTACTAATATTAGATAACACAGCTAATGATGGTCTAACTAATAATGGTATTCGTGGAGGTGCAGGTATTGCAGGGGAACATTCTCAGAATGTGGATTCAATCTATGGACCATTCACTAATATACAAGATTTTCGTGAGTTTGTTGGGTATGGTTGGTGGTGGAAGGCTGCTGATTTCCTATTCAATCCAAATGGATCCAATCCTGGGGTTAGCCAAATCTATATAGTAAAACCAGCCACAACCACATCAGCTACGATGACGTTCACCGCAACGGGTGGTGGTAGTGCAGGGGGAACTTTTAAGTTTGACACAAGGGATGAAGGAGTAGCTGCTAATGGAACATTAACTTCTACCAAATTAACCTCTGGGTACGCTTATACCATTGAGACAGGGGTGGTGGATAATGCAAAATGGATCTTTAAGGTATGGAGGGGTAATTATAAGGGTGCTTATGTTGATAGTATCGCTTATGATGAGGTGGCTCAATCCATTTCAGATAACAGTCCAACCCTTTTGGTTCAATCTCCAGAGTTTAATAATATTCAAAACCTGATTGACTGGGCGAATACAGATCCAGTGTTTGGGTCATATTTTATACTAGACCCAACATCAGCAAAGACGGGAGCAGGTACAGTAACCCAAGCGGATATTACCCCACTATCAGGGTATCAGGTGGCAGCTAGTGGAACGGCTACCTATGATAAGATGGATGCAGCATTGGAAGCAGTAAGAGAGTTACCCTACAATTGGGTGATGTACACTGTATCAGACCCAACTACAGTGCATTCAGATACTAACATTCTAAAGATTAAAACCCATATCCTTACCCAAGCCAAGTATGATAAGTTTTTGATGGTTGGGGGTAGTGATGATACGTTGACCGAGAGTTTAACCTCTACCGCTTCATTGAATAGTGATAGGATTACATTGGTTCATGGGGGTATCTATAAGGTGAGCCAAGCAACCTCTAGTGGGTTTAGGAATTGGTTCTCATTCTTCCATGCTTGTATGGTATTGGGAAGAATTTGTGGATTGCCACCCCAAGTACCGATTACCGATAAGGCGTTGGATATTGATAAGCTACAGGCATCCTTAACCCCTACAGAACAAGAAAGGGCTTTGTTAGGAGGAATATTAACCACCGTTTGGGATCCAACTAGGCGTGAGTTTATAGTACTTCAAGGTGTGAATACGTTACAGAACAATTCGTACCAGCTTAACCCTGATGGCACATCCTTTTCTATACAACTACGTAGAATAGCCGCTCAGTTGAATGCAGAACTGATTGTGAATGCTAGGTTACAGCTAATGAGTGATCCTCTAGGGGTTAATCGGAACACTTTATCTGAGAAGGATTTGGTGGAGTGGGTTAAATCGTATCTAGGACGGAAATTAGCAACAGATACACAGGATAACCTTATCGTTTCTTTTCAGAACGTAACAGCTATCCGTGATCAGGATGCATACTTTGTAACCTACCAGTTTGAGGCGAATAGTGAGATCAACAAGCTATTCCTAACGGGCTTCATGCTTTAATCGGTGTTTCTAAAATGACGATATGAGAATATGGCAGCAGAACAAGCAGTATTAACCGCAGCCAGAGCGATTATAAAGGTGAATGGGAAGGCAATTGGAAGGTTGCAATCCTTTAGAGCCACCGAGAACATTACCCGTGCTTCAGTAACTGGGATAGGTAGTTTAACACGGAAAGAGGTGCCTGCTACATTAGTGGTAGGATCGTGGTCAGCCCGTTTTTACACCGTGGATTTCGGTAAGATTACTGATTTCCCTGGTATTGAGAATAGGAATGTTCAAAGTACTGAGCAATACAAGAACACTCTAACCCTAGCAGAAATCCCTGTGGATATTTATATCTACAAGAAGGATAATCCTACCCTAACAGGGGGTGTGGTTACGGCAACCAATGATACTGTGTTTGTGGTAATCCGTAATTGTTATATTAATAGCAGGGGTTTTGATCTCACAGAGGGGCAGGTATCTGGTACTGATATATCTGGGGAATACACAGAACCAATTATTAATGTTGTTTAAAATAAAAATCGTTTATGCAGGAGAAAGTTTCTTTTTCTATTAAAGGGAAATTGTACGAATCCCTACCCCTAACCGCAGGGAGAACCATTGACTTTTTCAAGTCTAAGGCGTACTTCGCTGGGGGGATGTACTCGAATATGTACTCAGATTACACCAGTACCCCTGAGAAGGTGTTGGATATGGTGGATTGTAAGGCGTTTATGAACGTGTTCTGCCCTAAATTCATTGAGGATATTAAACCCAACAATCTAGATGATCTAGGGGTATCCGATTACATGGAGGTAGTGGACGTGTACCGTCAAACCATTAAGCCTTACATCAATGACCTTAAAGAGTTGTTATCTAGCAAGGAGAGTAAGTAGGTTTTTGGGTTGGTGGAGGTTGGCAGTGAGGGGCAGGGTGGATCATTACTCGCCCCTTGTTTTTAACCACAACAACCAGAAGTCGGTGAAGGATTTTGTGTTAGAGTGGAATGAGACCTTTCCTATTGATCGTTGGTGGAGGGAGAAGCACGAAATCCCCTTCAACTCAGCACAGCATAGAGAGGTATCCTTTCTGGATATGCGGATTGAGTGGGAGGAGGATCGGTTGTATCAACGGCTAAGGGAGGAGAATAGGTATAAGATAAACAGTGGTAACTACTTTAAGGAGATTACCAAGGAGGAGGATCAGCTGAGTGAGCAGGAGCAGCTGAAAAGGTTCATGGAGGAGGAGAAGGAAATCGATTATAGTCAATATGATGATTAGCAATGGATGAGAAGCGGGTTAAGATAGGGGTGGATGCAAGCGAAGCAGAAGCGCAAATAAATAGGTTTAAACAATCTATTGAAGAGCTTTCTCGTGCTAATAATAAATCAGCTAGGGATTTTTCAGAATTATATAAAAGGAATATAAAGGATATTGAGAGTAGTATTGATGCTATAAAAAGAAGGAGTGTAATAGAGATAGAAGGGGCTAGAAAAATAGCTGAGGAGAATGAAAAAGAATATAGAGTATGGAAAAAACAACAAGAAGATAGATTAAAGGAAGGTGAGGGGAAATGGACTTCTGGAAGATTTAGAGAGAGATTTGAGAAAGAAAATGTTAGAAGGATGGGGGATTTGAGGGAATCCCAAATGGCAGTATTAGATTTAGTAAAAAGTAGTAAGGAACAAATTATTTATTTAAAATCTTTGTTGGATGAAACAAAAAAACAGGGAAGAGAAGGAATTGATAAATTAAAGGATGAAGAGAATGAGAGAAGGGTTGAAGAGAGAGTTTTAAATGAAGCTAAGGATAAGTTAAAGGATGGGGATGAAGAAATTCGGATAAGGAATAGAAACTTCCAAGATAAATTAGATGAGTTTGAGAATACTAGAGGCGGAAGGGCTATAAAAGGGACTATAAGAGCACTGGCCGAGCCCACAGAATTTCATGCAGCGGCTGGAATTTTAGGAGTAATTCCTTTGGTTGGTCAAGGACTAGAGGCGTTGGCTAATAAAGCGATCAATAGTGCAGAACACTTAGAGAATAGCATTGAAGCAATATCTAGATCAACCAATATACCAGTTAATTTATGGACATCCACATCTGCTCAGATTAGAAGCTTAAAACCTCACTTGGGAGGAATGTCTACTGCTGATGTTTATGATAAGTACATGCAGTATGCAACAGCATTAGGCGGAGAATTAGGGGAAGGGGGTGATTTATATCCTGTTTGGGGGCTAAATGCAATGAATAGATCTCTTCCGATGAATGAAGGACAACTACAACAATTACTAACTATTCAAAGGTATTCTTATAAAGGATCTGCTTTGAATACAGGTACAGCCTTGGAGGATTTTATAGGGAGATCAGGTAGATCAAGGTTTCAGATGCCAGAATTTTTTGATTCTATCGTTAATCTAATCACTTCACAGATACAATCTGGTGTATGGGGTGGGAATATGCAGGGGGCTCAAGCTGTTGTTCAAGGTATATCTAAGGCATTCGGGATGGGAGGTATTCCTTTGAATAGGATGTTAACAGGGGTGAATGCTGGGCTCACAAACCCTACTAGTGATGTTGCTAATATATTACAAATGAGAACATTATCTCAGATACATCCAGGAATGGATGTATGGGGGTTGATGGAGGAGAGAGAGCAGGGGATTAATTCTCCGCAGTATATGACTATGATGATTTCTAATTTAGGTAGATATTACAATAGGGGGAGTTTATCGTATAAAACTGCTTTAAAATCATTATTTCCAGAATTGTCAAGAAGAGAAGTTTCTAAATTATCTACTTTATCTGGAGGGGAAATTGGGGAGTATATAAAGAGTGAGTACGGTAGTATTAAAAATGTGGGAGAGAAGGATTATGCAAAATCAGTAGAAGATTTTGTAGGAACAATTGAAAAAGCAACGAAGAGAACAGATACTTTTTTTCAAAATACAGGAGAGTCTTTGATAACGGGAGTAGATGAAATAATAAAAAAAATATCTGCATTGTTAGGAGGAGAAAATCCTGAGTTCGCAAAAAATACAGAAAGTTCTGTATCTAAAGGTGTAGAAAAAGGGTTAGAGGAGTTTTATCGAAAGAATCCACAGTATAAAATTTGGGGATAATGGTAGAATACTATAAATATTATCACCAGGATACTTCTATTGATACAGTAGAGGCATTCTTATCAGAGCCCACTTCTATTGCTAGGTATTTTAATGGTAAGGAGTCGCAATTTTTAGATATTAGTGATGAGATGGGGGTAAGGAATAGGGATAGAATTTGGGGGAAATATCTGGTAGATATTGAGAGGGATTTTTATCTTCAAATTTATCCTGATGCAGATTCTGTGGATAAATTTGCTCCCTTATTAATAAACACCCTATTAATAATTCCGAAGGATCAGGCGAATAATGAAATGCTTTCCATTTTAGGGGAAAATATTCTACAGGAGTCTCAGAATTTTAATTGTTTTGTTACCTCTGAAATGTATAGATTGTTCAATGATAAAACATATATTAAAGCTGATGTAATTAATATTATAGGGAATAATAGTAAAATAAATATTATCAATCAATTTTTACAGGTATGGATAGCTCTTCGGGGTACTAGAATAATTAATGTTACCCCATTTGTTCAGAATATAACTATATCAGTTGGAGATACAGGAGCATTCTCTTTTTCGTTGAGTCCAATTGCTGATATAGAGAGAACTTGGGGATTAGGTCAGAATAGAATATCTGTTAGTAATGTTATGGCAAATGGTAATTTTTTTGAACCTTACTTTAGTCAAAATATTCAACAAAACGATATTGTTTTTATTTCTTTTGAAAAATTATCAAATGAAAAGAACCGAGATATTGATTTTAACCCTTTTATAGAAAAAGGTAGACTTCCCAATCAGATTTACGATATGATAGGATTGGTGGATGAATGTTCTGTTTCATATAACGGAATGTCTGGAGATGTTGGAATTAATGTAAAAGGGAGGGATTTATCTAAGGTTCTTATCGAGGATGGGTCTTATTTTTTGCCTTATGTGTTGATGGAGAACAGTAAAGATTTTTTTGTTAATTTAGATCAGAATAGTAAATTTTTTAAAAGAACTTTTGTTAAGGAGTATCAAGGAATTTTTTTCCAGCAACTAAAATCAATTAGGGAGTGTTTGGGTTTTATATTTAACCAATTATCTAACACTGGCTTTATCCCAACAGGAACAGATTTATTTAGTTCTTATAGCAAAGATAAGATATCAAAAACATATCAAATAAATAACGCTACAAGCAGTTATTTAAAATCAGTGGAGCAAAACGGAGTGTGGAAAATTATAAAATTATTAGTTGATAATGGGTTGGATGATAAGAGAGTAGTGAATGGGGATATTTCTAATCCAAACGGTACACTTTTAGAGGAAATAAAAAAGATATGTCAAGACCCATTCGTTGAATTTTGGGGGGATACTTGGGGCGATACATATACCTTTATTGCTAGAACCCCTCCTTTTACAGGAGATCAGATAAAGGATTATTTAAAAAATTATTTGGTTATAGAAATAGGGGCGGAAGTTGTTTCTTCTTTTTCTTTTTCTTGGGAAACAGAGTATTATAGTTGGTATAAATTAGAAGCTCAAAATAATTTTTTAGGGAATGATGATTTTACATCTGCTTCTATTGTACCAATCGTATATCTACAACAATATATTGATGCTTTCGGGAATCATAAAAAAGTTGTTCCTTGTAATTATATGTCTTTCAGAGCTATAACTGGTAATGGATATGAAGTAGATAGGAATAGATTCATAAATTCTTATTTAGCTGATTTAAAATATGCAATTGACTCTACCTTTTATTTACCTTTCACTAGAAGAGGTTCCATTGTAATAAAAGGAGGGGATAGAAGGATTAAGAGAGGGATGTTTATTTATTTTAAGCCAACAAATGAAGTGTTTTATGTGAATGGGGTTTCTAATACTTTAAGAACAAGTAATAGTGATATTGATAGAGAAACCATCTTAACTGTATCCAGAGGAATGGTTCGAGATTATATTGAGGGGGCCAAAAGTTTTGGCAATACATATAGTTATTTCGATATTGTAAATTCCGATTCTATTTTAGCGAAAATAGAATCAATTACTGATTTAAACTTACCAGATGGAGGAACATTAGAAGGAGGGGTAAATGTTACGGTAACGAGACCTGCCCCACCTATTGTTAATAGTGAAGTATTTACTTTCTTTTTAAATAGAGGACAAACTCCGACTTATTTTCTTGATTTTAATGTATAAATTATGAAAGGATTTGGTTTAGTAAAGGATTCTTTGTCAAACAGTAGAAAATATATCGGAGTAGGATATATTTTTATTCCTGATAATTTTAAAGGAGAAGGAAGAAATATTTTTGTTAAAAACTGTTATCGAAATCATAGGGTTAGTATAGTTTTGGACGAAGGATTGGGAATAAAACATAATTGTTTTATTCTTGAAAGTGCATTGAGAGATATTAAATTTCCCGATATAAGCATTTCAGAACAAGGGAAAGGTAAATTAGGAAGCCAAGTGGTTTTTTTTAATGAACCATATCACGACCATACTATTATTATTGGTGTGATTAATAAGAGAGATGAAACTCTTTTGTATGAGGAAAACGAATATAGAATAATAAAGGATAATAAGGGGAAATATGCTCTTTTAAGCATTAATGGGAATACAGGGAGTATAGGTATTAATAGCTTTGGTGGGAATATGAATATTTTTATATCTAATGAAAATCAAGATGTAGAAATGAATGTTGGAGTAAGTGGCTCAATAAATATCAATGCGATTGGTAATATAAATATTTCTACGAAAGGGAATATTAATCTAACCCCCTCCACTTTTAACGTTGGATCAGAGAATTTAGAACCCTCACTAAAGGGAACCACCACTTCAGATGAACTGGTTAAAGATGGGGATGCAATGAAGGAGTTGCAGAATGCCCTCAATAGCTGGACACCAGTTCCTAATGATGGAGGGGCAGCTCTCAAAGCAGCCTTAACCACTTTTTTAACAAAGGCAATGGCAGATTATTCTGATATAAAATCATCAAAAGTCTTTTTAGAGTAATAAATTTTTACTAATTTTATCAGAATTTCATAGGGTATGGATGCGAATGATGTAAAGCAACTAGTAATAGATCAAGTGGTTTCTACG
>JAJFTX010000101.1 GCA_021372715.1 Methanobacterium sp.
GCATGTTCCATGAGCTGCCCATTTAGTAGTAGCATTAGGGTCTGAATCATATACGGCAGTGTAAAAAACATCATTACTTCCATGAGCACTGGTATGTGGTGGTATGACGGTGTTGTTCCAGGCTTTAATAAATTGATTGGCATTAGCAGCTCTTAGAATGTTACTGGTGGTTGCGTAATAGTTCATTACGGTGGAAGTATCACTGATTACCTCTTGACTTTGAGCTCCGTTATAAGCCATTATGGGTTGATCAGAGGGATGAGTTTGCATATCTTTCAAAACACTTTCTCCAAAGTAGGTGGCTATTTTATCTGCAGGAACCATATTTCTACCGTCGTTGAAGTCGGAAAGACTGTAATCCAGGGTTGTAGAATTTCCTACAGGCGCGTTTTTAAACCAGCTTAGAAATTCATCCAGGCTCATATATTGATGGGGAATGGTGTCGTTGTTGAAATCTTTTTCTGATACGGATTTTAAGGTACTTTCGCCTTGTTTTATGTCTATTCCGGTTTCTGTTTTCACGGCTATGGTGTTGGGTACTTTATATCCCCATACGAATGTGGGATTGGTTACGATTAACTTATTATCCTGAACGGTCAGCATCCCTGCTCCTTTAATTCCTTCAACAGATCCATTATTTGATATACCACTGCCTGTGATATTTTTTATAGGTGTAGGGGCAGCTCCAGTGGTTAAACTCGTGAAAAGATCCCAATATCTTTGTTTTTTAACATAATCTATCAGGTTTTCTGGATAATAAATAACAGGAGCTTTCCTTATTTTATTATTATCCACTACATTGGTTCCATTAAGGACGGTTTCCCCAATGGGGACAGCACTAATCTCCGTGGGATTCTGAGGGGGGATGTTTTTTCCTACAACAGATCCTAGGGGGTACAATGCTGCACCGATCACGATCAATATCACAATGATTATTAGAGGATGTTTTACTATGAAGGACAGAATAACACGCTCCTTAAATTATCATGATTTGTCATCAAAATTTCAATAAAATGGGATTTATTATCTCTACAATTTATATAATCTTTCATCATAAAACAGCCTGTATTCGCATATTTTTTTAGTCTTTGATAAGTCTTGAATATTAATTTGCATTTTAATTTCTCTTTATTTATATTTATTGATACATTCACATCTTGGCATATAAAATATTTTAATAGAGTTAATGGGCAATGGGATGTGATTTTTTATAATGAAACCCAATAAAGACATAAATCCTTTTTTTTATATAAGTAAATCTCAATGCATACATACAACTGATGGACACCCACCAGAATACTCAGATTTGGCACTTAAATATTCATGATCGAATTTACCTAAATATAAAACCTGTTTATTTTTGCTCTCATATCTATACACTGTAATTCCCTTACATCTTAACTGATAAGCCAGTAAGAATACTTCACGGACATCTTTTGGCGTGGCATCTACTGGTAGGTTAACAGTTTTAGAAACTCCGTTGTCCACATGCCTTTGGAATACGGATTGTATCTCTACATGACAGGCAGGGCTCAACTGATAGTTGGTTATAAACAACTTCTTAATATCCTCTGGAATCTCTTTAAAGCCCTGTAGGGAACCTTTTCTGGCGATTTCCACCATAAGTTCTTCACTATAAAATCCGCTTTTCCGGGCCATATCTGCAAATTGAGCATTTACTTCAAGCATCTTGATGCCCTCCATCACCTCCCTCTGAAATGAAACTGCAAATAAAGGTTCTATACCACTTGAAACCCCGGCTATTATACTAATACTTCCGGTGGGAGCTATTGTTGTTGTGGTGGCATTTCGCATATAATTATATCCTTCTTTATCCCATTTACTCCCTTTAAAAGCAGGGAAAGATCCTCGGATTTTTCCCAGTTCTTCGGATACTTCCCTAGCTTTCTTGCTTATGAAACTCATAATTTCATCAGCCACATCCAATGCTTCAGGAGAATTATAAGGTATTTTAAGTTTGATGAGCATATCTGCGAAACCCATAACTCCCAATCCGATCTTCCTGGTTTTAAGGGTTTGAACTTCAATATCTTTAAATGGATATTGGTTGGCGTCAATCACATTATCCAAAAAATGTACAGCAATTTTAATGGTATATTCTAATTTATCCCATAGAATTTCTCTATGTTCCACCATTCTGGCTAGATTTATGGATCCCAGGTTACAGGACTCATAGTTAAGGAGTGGTTGCTCGCCACAGGGGTTAGTTGCATCTATGAGTCCCAGATGGGGGGTGGGATTGGCACGATTAATCTCATCCATAAATAATATCCCGGGATCTCCAGTTTTCCAAGCCATCTCCACAATTAAATCAAAAATCTCCGTGGCAGAGATGTATCTAACTACATCGTTGTTTCGTGGATTGATTAATTCTATTTCAGCGTCTTCATAAACTTTCTCTATAAAAATATCATCCAATGCTACTGAAAGGTTAAAATTGGTTAGAAATTTATTTCCCGATAAATCTTCATCTGTTTTACATTTTCCTTTTGCGGATATAAATTCAATAATATCTGGATGGTTAACCTTAAGGATGCCCATATTGGCACCTCTTCTCCTACCGCCCTGTTTGATCACATCAGTTGCCACATCATAGATGCGCATAAACGATAATGGCCCAGAAGCAATCCCTGTAGTGGTTTTAACAGTGTCTCCATTTGGTCTGAGTTTAGAAAATGAAAAACCAACTCCTCCTCCTGATTTGTGGATTAATGCCATGTATTTTAGGGAATTAAAAATATCCTCCATGGAATCTTCCACAGGTAAAACAAAACAGGCTGATAACTGACTCATGGATGTGCCGGCGTTCATCAACGTAGGGGAATTTGGAAGAAAATCTAGACTAGCCATTAAATTGTAAAATTCCCTAGCCAAACCCTCTACATCCACATTATCATTATAAAGAAGATCAACACGGGCCACCCAATTAGCTACCCTATTGAACATCTCTTCAGGAGATTCTTTTAAATTTCCTTTCTCATCTTTTAAAAGATATCTCCTTTCCAGAACTTTCCTGGCGTTTATGGAAAGTTCAATGTCAAATGAATTTGAATCCGGTTTGAAAATTACATCCCCTTATAATAACTCTCTTATTCTTAAGCCTGATAGTGTTTATATCAAAACCAAGTCCTAACTTTATATTCGATTATAATTCTATTAGTTTTTTATGATTATTTTCAATATAATAAAAAAATAGGTCTTAATTTATTGATAATCATGTTAATTTTTAAATTAATCTGAAGAAAATTCTGAAAAATATATTAGATGCAA
>JAJFTX010000208.1 GCA_021372715.1 Methanobacterium sp.
ACCAGAGGAGCATGGTCAAGTTTCAACCTATCTCCAACGGTAACTGCAATGTTTCCTGCATTTCGAACCGCATCACGATAATCACGAGGTCTGATCAGTACAAATATGATGAAGTCACTGGTTTTCTCTACTTCCTCTACCAGGCTCATCACACGACCGAATAAGGGTATTTTCATAAAAGCATTTTCTAATTTAGAATCAATACCACTCTCATCATTGGTTCTGGCAATACGATCAATTGCTTCCTTAGCAACGGCTATACCGCTTAATTTTTTATTCTTCTTTAGCTTGTATGCGTCATAGCCTTTTCTATCAAATTCAGTAAGCACCTGATTACAGATCTTTTGGAGTATGTTTTTAACTTTTTTTGGTTTAGAAGATGAACCAATGGTAAAATTACCATCTTTAAAGCTGTAGGGTATTCTCCTACTACTTATATCCTGAAATTCATCATTATATTCTCGGAAAACATCATTAGACAATATTTTGGCATCTTCTTCCTCTGCCATTTTTAGTATGAAATGGTCTGCGGTGGTACCGGATGGCACCTGTTTAACTTCATCCTTATCGAGGAGTTCATTAAATACTTCTTTTTGATCTATTTCATGTCTTAATGATGCGTCTGCTATAAGGATAGGTTCATATCCCAGCTTTTCTAAAGCGTCCGCTGCTTTAATGATATAATCTAAACTGGGTTTTTCATCAGTTTTCCTTCCGAAATGGGCCACATTAGATGCATCGACCACTACTTTCAAAATTTATCACCTACAAGTGTTATCATGTTTGGCCAGAATTTTTTCTTTTCCATCGGTTCCCTTTAGAACAATTTCTATAGTATCCTTATCAATATTTATGGTATTGTATGAGGGGTATGTTTTTCCCCTTAATTTTAAGGAGGATGCAGTTCCTGCTGTAGCGAAAGTGGTATCACCCATGGTCCATACATGGGGCATGTGTTTATGACCGGAAAGTACCAGATTGGCACCTCCAACTATTAATGATTGTAGTATATCTCCCGCATCACTTAAAACATTCCTCTCTCTACCTGTTTGGGGTACGGGTATAATATGATGATGCAAAGCAATGATCTTATAAAGTTTGTCCTTTTTACCTTTCTTAAGTTCAGATTCCATATATTTCTGTTGAAGTCTGCCTATTTTACCATAATCCAGGTCAGGCTCACTGCTATCTAAACCAATAACTTTAATTCCTTTTTTCTTTAATTTAAGGGTTCCGCATCTTTTTTTTATTATTTCACTAAAATATTGATCCCCTACATGTCGGGCATCATGATTTCCAGGTATCACCAACAGGGGAGTTTCAATTTTATCCAAATATTCCGCTGCTTTTTCAAATTCCATGTAATATCCGTTTTCTGTTACGTCTCCGGTTATTATGGTGACATCTGGATTGAGAAGGTTTATTTCATCTATCACTTTGTTTAGCAGATCTTCATAGAAGGCAAGTGCTCCTACATGTAAATCAGAAACATGAGCAATAAATGCCATTTAACTTAACCTCATTATGGCTTCTGCTAAATCTCCTTTGGTTTCCTTTAAAGTTTCTAGAGCCTTTTCTTTACTTGCTCCTGTTTGGGCAGATACCAGTTCCACATCATCATCTGGGATTTCAAGTTCTACTTCTATTTCTTGTTCTTTCACTTTACCGGTTATTTGGTAAGTCTGTTGACCCATGAAATCCATTAAATTTACTTTAGGATTTTTAATGAGGAGTTCTTTATCTTTAAACTTAATAATAACTTCAGTGACGCCGTTCACGTCCTTCATATCCATGCCCATTTGTTTCATGGCTCTCTGCATTTGTTTTAATTGTTTAGGATTCATTCCTGCAGTGGGTAACATTAAAAGCCTCCTTTTCTAGTTTTTACAGCTTGACCAATGGTGAAATCCATCATTTCTTCTGCACATAAAACTGATTTTCCAAAGGCCAGTAACTCATCATTCTGGTTAACCACCAAAACTTCTTCACTGGCTCTGATGTTCATATCACAATTTATAATGAATTTAGCAAATATACTTTTTCCTTCACGGGCAAAGGGTTCTGCTTCCTCATTAACCACAACCCTATTTTTAGGGTATGGAATATGTGTATGTAGTTTACGGGCACCTTCCTTACCCAAAACTAAAACTCCATCTCGAGCTCGTAATGTGGCGATTAAACGATCATCATCATAGATATGCCTGATTTTACCAGTTTTTTTACTCTTAACAATCTTTATATTCCCATTAAAAAGGGCTTTTCCAGATCCAGGACCATATTGATAATCTGCGATGCTTTTAATTTTACTATGGTCATCGATTAGAGATTTTATGGATGATAATTTAATTTTAAATTCATGGGAAAATTCTGATTTTAAATTTAAATTATCCAGAATTTCTTCACTGATAATTATTTCATCATAATTCATTTTCCATCTTTTAAACTGATTGGAAATGAACATTTTTGAATCTTCATCCCTCATATTTGGTGATTCGTTCTGGGCCAATGGATACACTTCCTCAATTTCCAGGGGTATCATGGCAAAAGGAATATCCAATACGGCTATTTGTAGATCTTCAAAATCCAGATTAGCTTTAGCTTTATTGGAATAAAAATTCATTGAATCTGTAGAGTAATGTTTGGAGTAGGGTTTATCCGTGGGAGGGAGTAGTAATAATCTTTTTTTAAGGGTTAATCTATTTAATCTCTCAAGATGACGGTGTACTTCTGGTCTTTTCAGTGATTCAGGGCCGGAATAAAAAAAAGCAGATTTCTTATGAGGAGGATCATATCTTTCCAGGTTGGGAGTGTACCTTTTAAGGTGGCGCAACGCATCTAAAAGATAGGGATGGCTGCGGCATCTTCTCTCCACTAACTCCCATAAACTTCCTTCTGCCAGGGACTGTTTGATCTGTCTTATTTCAGCAAAACTGATATGTAAATTATGCTGTGCAATGAGCTTGGTTCTTTCCACTTTTTTCATTTTCCTTAGGTCTTCAGGATCATACTCATTACAGATAGGGCAGGAGCAGGGCATCTCCACCAGATTTTCCAGTTTATATGTTCCGCTGGGCATTAATAATCGATCATCCTGAGCATAGAGTATATAAGCTGCAGAATCGAACAGATCACAACCAAGTGCAACTGCAAAGGAGAATATCATAGGATGGCCAGCACCCATAAGATGTCGGGGACTTGAATTTGGAAGATTTTCCACTGAAGCCATTATAACATCCAGAAGAGCCGTATACTGGTAGGATTCCAAGAGGGGCACCACAGCACCTATGGGATAAATTTCAAAATCCATCTTCCCCAGAGTATCCGCGCATCTAGCCCTTAAATCTGGATATGTTGATCCCTGAACCACTGAGTTTAACATGAGCTTATCCCTTATCTCCAGAGCTTCCTTAGCCCTTTGGATGGTTATTTCCATTTCTTTTTCTGCTCTTGTTTTACTTACGAATGGGGGTGTGGGAATATCCAGAGATGTGCCAATATCCGTGCCTATTCTCTCCTGAAACTCAATGATATCCTTATTATTTATATCTAAATCACCATACTCTGAAAGCTGAAATGATCCAGAATCAGTAACGATAGGTCCAGGATAATTTATAAGTTCATGGACCCCCTTTTCAAGTGCTTTATGCCTTAAATCCTCATTTTTGTATATGAGATAGGCGTTGGTGATGACTACTTCAGCTCCATATTTTTTAACATCCAAGGTTTGTTTTCCGGGATGGACCACAGGCATTAGAGCTGGTGTGTTGATCTTTCCATGTGGTGTTTTTAATACGCCGGATCTGCCCCGAGCATCTTTATATTTAATTTCAAAGGTCAAA
>JAJFTX010000220.1 GCA_021372715.1 Methanobacterium sp.
GTCCACCAACCACAATAACATCGTACTTTATCTTCTTCATATCTAAACCTCTGGGATTAATGCTCCTAGGGGACATACCAATGCACAGTTTCCACATTCTGTGCATCCATTACCTGCGTTTAATACATTTTCTTCCAGTTCAAGGACATGTTCTGGACACACTCCTACACAACAACCACAGCTTCCACAGTTTTCTAACAGTATCTCCATTTGAAACCACCTATAAAGAACAGTATCCAACTAAATATTTGAACTAAGATTCTTATATATCTTATGAATATTTCCTAAATCGATTTTAAGATATTTTTTTACCATTAAATGTATTTTAAACCCCAATTATTTGTTAAATTAAGATTTATATATGAATAATAAATTTTTGTATATTTATAACTCTTCTTTACGATTTATATATATAAATTTATTATTTAATCTCTGCTTTTAGCTGTGGACGGATATGAAATTGATTAACTTCTTTGAAACCGTTAAGTTAATATATGATGTAAACTAACTTCGATTGTATGCAGGGGTGCCCGAGCTGGCCAAAGGGGGTGGACTTAAGATCCTCTGGCGTAGGCCTACGTGGGTTCGAATCCCATCCCCTGCACTTTTATATCAATTTTGCAGTCTATTAGATAGTAACATATATGCACAGGATTATCTACCATTTAAATATGCCTCAGTGGCTCAGGGGTAGAGCGATGCCTTGGTAAGGCATAGGCCGGGGGTTCAAATCCCCCCTGAGGCTTAAATTTCATATTTTTTTATTATAATTTGAAAATTCTACAATGCAATTGTTTTGGAGTTAATAAAAGGTGATTTAATTTGCAAAAAAAAATAATTCAGGTTTCGGATATACATTTTGGCGAAAAAACATTTTCCCATGACCTTAAAAACAATTTATTGAAGCAGGTCACAGATGAAAACCCGGATCTGATCATAGTATCGGGTGATCTCACTACTGAGGGTTACGCACATGAATACAATGATGCAGCTACATTTATGGATGAATTAAACTCCATAACAAAGACTCATGTGATTCCAGGTAATCATGATGCCAGAAATGTTGGTCTGCTCCATTTTGAAAAACAGATCGGCGAACGGAAATTTCTGCACATGGACAAAGGAGGAGGTTTTGCAATAGCAGGATTGGACTCATCAGAACCAGATATAAATGATGGACAGATAGGTGTGGACCAGCTGGAATGGCTTAAAAAGGAGCTGGACAAGATACCTGATGATATGTGTAAGATAGTAACTTTTCACCATCATTTACTGCCGATACCACAAACAGGACGTGAAAGAAATATTTTACTGGACTCGGGAGATCTTCTAAGGGTTTTCATTGACTATGGTGTTGATTTTGTGTTGAACGGCCATAAACATGTACCCAATGTTTGGATGCTAGAAAAAATGGTAACTCTTAATTCTGGCACAGCAACAACCAGGAAACTCAGGGGACACACATACTCCTCCTACAACGAGCTTCTAATCGATGATAACGGAATATTTGTAAATCTTATAAACACAGAAACAGGTTACAAGAGGGAACTTGCCAACTACTCAGTTGAAGTGGATGGAAATGAGTACAGTATATGTTCCTACAATCACAACTCACTTCATAAATCATGATACAATTTTCTTTTAATTAATGCGATTAGATATATAATTCAACAATTCGTTGAGTTTCTGGTATTTTAATAGGTTATCCGATAAATCCATGGAATGATAAAACCATTTGTTTTAGGATTAATAATATAATTTAATTAATTCAAGGGATCAAAATATTATAAAACAGAATTGAATTAAAATAAAAATTTAATAGATGAATATAACCAAGTGATAAAATGTCAAAAGCACTGGATGTGGTAATGGCGGGTATCATCGCAGGAATTGTTGCCTACGCCACATCAATATTGGGAATTGGTGGAACTATTATAGGGGCTGTTATTGGAGCTATACTATATCAAATAATGTCACACATGTTCAAAGCCCCTTTGGAAGGAATTAAAACTCAGAAAGTTGAGACAAGGATTGTCTACATATTTCCACTTATATTAATATTGATTATTGAGATATTCTATATATTAGCGCTTCTTTATTTGAAACCGGGTAATTTATTCTACATACTCGAAAATGCAACATCAGATAATCTTTTTCGTTCCATTGGTGTTGGTCTAATCATAATGGGAATATACCCAATATTAGTGCATGAGAACATTAAAAAGACCTATGGTTATATAATCATTGCTGTAGGTATTGTGAAACTTTTAGCGGGTTTTGCAGATTTCAACGTTCCTATTACGGATCTTTACGCATTTATATTCTCTGAGTTGGGGATTATAATTGCACTCATTGTAATTGTTGCACTGGGCTATGTGATAATATCAATAACAAGGGAGTCTGTGACAATTATTAATGAAAAGAATGATATTGATAACAAAAAGAGTAATGATGAAGTGAAGTACGGTGAAAGGATTGATCACTGGTACGAAGGAAATGATGATGGGAACGATCCCAAGATAAAAGCCGATGATGATAAAAGGCAATTATGAAGGTAAGTGACTTAAATGAAACGTTCTAACAGCACATTGAAGGCAATACTGGATGTTATACTCCATGATAATCCATCAACACAGGATGAAATTGCTGAAAAACTTGGATTAACCCGTAGATATGTAACAAAACTGCTACAGCCACTGGTTAAACGTGGTGTTGTAAGAAGGGCGTATATTCTCGACTTGAAGAAGTTTGACGAATTTTCAGAGATGTT
>JAJFTX010000019.1 GCA_021372715.1 Methanobacterium sp.
TATCATTATCCACTCCACGGTAGCCTATAAATTCTTTATGTTCATCATAGAATGGTACACCACTGGTTTCCAGGATGACCCTTTCCCCATTTTTATGAATATTATGGTTGATAAATGAACTGAAAGATTCTCTTTTTTCGAAGATTTTAAATGCAGATTTCATCTTATATTCCCTTTCATCTGACGGAAAAAAGTCATAAAAATGTTTTTTCCCCACAATTTCATCTGGGGTATATCCTAAGATTTTCTCCACCACCGGACTGGAATAGGTGTACAATCCCTGCTCATCCACTTCCCAAATCCATTCTTCAGCATTTTCCACCACTTGCTGGAAACGATCTTTACTCTTCTGTAATTCCCTTTCTGCTTTTTTTCTATGGGTGATATCCCGGATGGATTCCACCGCTCCCATCAATTCTCCATTCTCATCATACAGTGGGGATGCCTTACCCCAGAGGTAACTTTTTATTCCCCGGGGAGTGGGCAGGGTGGTTTCAGCCATCAATGCCTTACCCTCCTTATGGATGCCCAGATAATGCATTTCTTTTATCTCTTCTTCTGATTTAAAAATTAGATCAATTAAAATAGGTCTTCTTTCATCATAAAAGGGAATAGCATACTCATAATTAGCTTTACCCATGATATCGGCTGCTTTTACACCGGTCATCTCTTCGATGGCTTTGTTCCAGGCGATTACCTCACCATCCAGATTAATGGCTAGGGTGGCATCAGGTAGATGATCAATAATATCCTGAAGTTGTCTTTCTGATTTTTTTAAAGCCTTTTCATACATATCCCGATGGGTGATATCAAAGTCCAGACCCCTGTAACCTAGAAACTGGTTGTCCTCGGATATTATTGGAACTCCGCTGGCCTCTGAGATGACTTTACTACCATCTTTATGCAGGTTAGGGATCTTCAAATCTTTAAAAAATTTCCTTTCCCGGAATATTTTAAAAGCAGCTTCCTTCAGTCTTTCGCAGGATTCAGGAACTATTAACTGATAAAAATATTTCTTACCCACTATTTCATCTGGAGTGTAGCCGATTATGCTTTCTACAGCCGGACTGGAGTAAGTGTACATTCCCTGAGCATCTATTTCCCAGATCCATTCCCCGGCACTTTCCGCCACCTGAGAAAAACGCTGCTCAATCTGATGAAGTTCGCTTTCTTGTTCTCTGGAAGTTTCCTTTAAAGTTTGGAATTCTTTCAAGGATTTCTCTAACTCAACTACTCTTTCACGGAGTTTCTTAAGTTCCAAATCCTTCTGATTGGCTTCCATGATCTCAAGTTAGAATTTAATAATTATATCACTAAAAAACGGGAAAACTTAATACTCAATGTATATTTGGAATTTATTAATATTAAATGTATTAGTTTTAGTCACCATTAATTATGGCAATAAGAAACCAAACCAACAAAATAGAATTTATATATCTTCATTTAGAAAAAAAGCTTTTTAGGACTATTTTTACCTAAAAAAAATTGATCCTCAGTTTTTACTTAATTTGGTGTATTTGGGTTAACAAAAGGTATATAAACTTAAAAAATAAATGTATTTTTTTAGTCCCTTGGGGTAGTGGCAATCCTGTGAGGCTCTGGACCTTTCGACGGCGGTTCGACTCCGCCAGGGACTACTGTTTTACTTTTTTTTCTGGATTTTAATAACATCCTCATAGATACCTAACATAACTTCATCTTTTAGGTCTAATTCGCCTGATTTTTTTATCTCCAAGAGATCATCATACTTCTCTTCAATTTTCTTAAGCTTACCCTGCTCTACTAAATGATTGGCTTCATCTACTAATTCATTATACTTCTTATCTATCTTCTTCTCCTGTTTTTCCACCTGTTTATAATCGGCCATGATAGTACATCCCAAAATATTCACTGATTTAATCTCTGTAAATAATATTAAAAAAAAGTATGTAAAAAAAAATAAAAAATTCAAAAATTTAAAAGTAATTTTAGAGAAGCTCATCCCGGAGGTCTATGGTATCGGCTAGATCCGGGCCGGTGGATATTATGGTGACTGGTACTCCGGTTTCACCTTCTATTTCATTTATGAATTTCTTGGTTTCCGCGGATAGTTGGGAGTAGTCCTGTGCTCGGCAGCAGTCGGGATATAATTTATCCACACAGGTGAGTGCGATTTGTGTGGCGCCGTTGATCATACAGGATTCTTTGGCTAGGTCCATATCAAAAAGACCAACTCTTCTTCTTCGACCGGTGACGGTACCGTATTCTTCTATTCCCATTTTCTCAGCTTCTTCCTGGGTCATCTCTGTTTTGAATGGTCCCTCTCCTACTCGGGTTATGTATGATTTGAAGACCACTATAACATCATCCACCCGGGTAGGTCCCACTCCTACATCAGCGGCGGCGGTGCTGGCGGTGGTGTCGTTACTGGTTACAAAGGGATAGGTCCCATAGTATAGTGACAGGCCAAAACCCTGTGATCCTTCGATGAAAACGTATTTATCATCATCTAGAGCTTCATTCACTTCCAGGGGTACGTCGGTGGTGTGGCCCTGCATTTTCTCAATATCCTTAGCCATCTTAGCCACTCTACCAACTCGGTCAGCGTTACCCGGCCCACAGCCTGTTCCGGTACTTCCTATCTTTTTGGATAGATGGTCTGATGCTTTATCCCGCTCTTTATGTTCCGGTTCTATGATGGAACAGCGGTAATCTGCGAATGTTCTCTCAGCAACTTTGTATTTATTTAAGTATTCTAGTTCGTGCATGAAAACATCTGGATCTACCAGAACACCCGCACCGATTAATAAACGAGCTTCCTTGTGGACGAAACCAGATGGTATTAGTCTTAATCCATATTTTTCACCATGGAACTCTACAGAATGCCCTGCATTGGGCCCTACACCTGCTCTTGCTATTATTTCAGGTTTATCGTTGTAACAGAGGTAGGTGATGCATTTGCCTTTTCCTTCATCACCCCATCCTCCTCCAACTAGTATATTACATGTCATTTGATATTCTCCGAAATTAAAATTCTAACCTCTCATATATATGGTGAGCTGTATAAAAACCTTTTGTCATTTACCATTTTTGTGAAAAAAATGATATATTTTGGATTATAAAATTAGAATTTATTATTTTTCATCTTTATCTTTCTGATAGCATCCTGGGCTCCTTCTTTTACAAAGGAGTTTTCATCTTTAAGAAGTGCCTCTATTGGTTCTAATGCGGTAGGATCTCTTATTTCTCCTAGGATTTCCGCTGCTTTCTCCCGGACCAGGTAATCTTCATCTTTTAATGTTTCTATTAAGATTTTAACTGCTTTTTCACCAAATTTAACCAGGGATATAGCTGCTTTCTGCCTTACCCGGGCATCTTCATCTTGAAGTTTATTTATCAGTGGTTTAATGGATCTTTCATCTACCAGTTCTCCGAGAATTATAGCGGCTTTCCTCCTTAAATGAGTGTTATCATCATATAATAAGTTTATTAAGGGTATTACTGCTAATCCGTCTTGTTCCACCAGGGATTCTTTGGCCTTTTTTCTAACCTTTCTTTTAGGATCATTTAATGCCTGGATCAATGGATTAATAGCCTGTTTATCATTGATCTCGCCTAGTATTTCAGCGGCCCGGGTTCTGATATCTGGATTTTTATCTTTCAAGTACCCAGTTAGAATTTTTATAGCTTCTTCTTTTCCAATTTTTGCTAAAACCTTCTCTAATTTCTCTTTCTCACTTTCTGTTTCATCTTCAGCAATTTCTTCAACTTCCACGTTTACTCTACGTTTTTCGATTACTTTAAGAACTCTTTGGCGAACATCATCATCTGGATCCTTCAAGAGTCTGTTGAGATAGGTTATACAGTCATCAGCAGCGTATTTTCCCACCAGCTCCACTGCTTTATCCCGGACATGGCAATCATCATCATAGAGGGCATTTATGAATGGTTCAATTGGACTATCTTCTATTTTTCCCAGGTTATTCAATGAACATCTTCTAATTATCCATTTATCACTATTTAGAAGTACTATTAGTGATTTGATGGCTTTTTTATCTCCGATTTCTCCTAATGCGTTCATTACAGCCATCTGAAATTCAGCATCCTCATATTCCAAGGAACTGATGAGATCATCCACCGCATCTGGATCGGATAGTTTACCAAGTGCTTCTGCAGCCCGGATCTTTATATCTAGATCATCATCCAAGAGGGCCAGGAGCAGATATTCCATAGAATCTCTTCCACCTATCTCTCCCAGGGCATAGATCATTAATTCCCTCAGTTCAGTTTTAGCATCATCGAACATGGCCACCAGGGGATAAACCGCCTTTTTATCACCTATCTTACCCAGGGAGACTATGGCCATCTCCTGTACTAGAATTTCATTATCATCTAAAATAGATATTAAAGGATCAACAGCGTTTTTAATTCCCATATCTCCGAGTGCTTCGGCTGCTTTATATCGTATGTAACTATTCCTATCCTTAAGAGCATTAATTAAACCATCTATATCCTCATTTTCCAAGAGAAGTTCAAAATCACTGTCATTTGTTCCGAAAAATTTTATTGAATAACCCCCAATTAGGATGGATTCTAAATACTATTATAATCACTATAATATTTTAATATTCTTATTAATCTGTTACTAAATTCACATAAAACTGTATTACACTAATAAACAGCGTACTAATATTCACTTAAATGTATTTTTTGAGAAAAGAGCTATTAAATATATTTATGAATAAAATATTTCAAAAAGAATTTATAAGAAAAATTCTTTATTTGAAACTGGCCTTATTTTCGAATATTCTCTCGAATATCTCTGGAGTGTATTGTCTCTGTAGTACCACTAAGATATGTCTTTCCAGTGCCTGTTCTATTATATCCTCGGTGATGCGGTCTTCTCCCTTCATAACCCGTATTGCCTGTGCAATCTGGGCTATGTCACGGGCATGGGCAAATGTGGGTTTTAAACGTTCCCCTCCCTCAGTGCTAGGGGTGTATACCAATCTGAATCTTTCAATACCTGCTTCATCATATTCTTCACCTAACTCATCCAGATTTTTAATGAACACCTCTACAATTTCATCTATGGTGGGTTTGCCCAGTTGAATATGTATGGGTGCTCTTCGCAGGTGTGCTTCATCTATGATGCTGATATCCAGGTTAGTGGATAATGCAGGTATGAAATGGGAATGAACCACTACTGGTGATCCTTTAATGTATATCACATCTCTCTTGTTTTCCAGTGGTACGATGAGCCTGTTGAGCAACGCGTTGGGATCTTCCCTCTGCCGGCCCAGATCATCCAGTAGAAGTACACCACCATTGGCTTTAATTATAGGGGAAGTGTCATATACTCCTCTATTGGGGTTGAAGGTGGTATCTAATTTCTCGGTGGAGAGTTCTGATCCAGTAAATACGAAGGGGGCGTATATTTTAACCCATCGGGGATCTTCTGGTTGTTCTGGTCTTAATTTATGGAAATCTGGATCGAAGAGTTGTATGATATTCTCGTTGAATTCCACGAATTTAGGCATGATCAGGGGAGGTAATAACTCTGACATCTTACTGGTGAGGAAGGTTTTACCTGTTCCGGGAGGTCCGTATATGAAGAATCCCTTACCACCTATAGCTGCCTCCACCAGAATTTCTTTAGCCATATCCACCCCTATAACATCTTTAAAAGCGTTTTTTATTACTTCTTCGGGGATGTA
>JAJFTX010000106.1 GCA_021372715.1 Methanobacterium sp.
CATATCTCAACAGAATTCCGATCACTCCGTTATTGGATATACTGGTGTTGTTAGTGATCTGGTTTCCGGAAGAGCTTTCTATGTAGATTCCAGTATCCTGATTATCATTGATGCTATTGCTGGATATGATATTGTTTTTGGAATTATTAACTATATAGAGTCCTTCCAGGTTACCGGAGATATTATTAGAATTGTTTATAGTATTTTCTGTTGAATTATCAAAGCAGACACCCAGCCAAGTATTTATTTGTATGTTATTACTAGAGATAGTGTTATTTCCTGAATCTCTCAGATAAATACCAATAATTCCATTATTCGATATATTATTATTAATATTGATGAAGTTACCATTAGAACCACTAATGAGGCTCACTCCAATATTTGTGTTTCCGGTTATGGTATTTCCACTGATGGTGTTACCGGTGGAATTGGTCAGGTTGATACCTTCCTGATTACCAGATATGGTGTTGCCACCGTTGATGGTGTTGCTATCTGCATTATCCAATGCCAAACCAGCCCATATATTATTTGATATGGTATTACTAGATATGGTGTTAGAATCTGAATCACGTATTAAAACTCCGATCAAACCATTATAAGATATGGCTGTGTTTAAGGATATTATATTCCCTATGCTGCCGTTTAATAAATTGATTCCTGTATTGGTGTTATTATGTATAGTATTTCTTGATATTGTGTTATTATTAGACGAATTAACTAAATATATCCCATCTACGTTGTTGTTTATTTCATTTCCATTATTAATAATATTAGAACTAGCATTATCTAAACATATTCCTACCCATATATTGTTTTGAATGGTATTTTTTAAGATTTGGTTATTGTTAGAGTTTTGAAGGAATATTCCAATGAAATTATTAGATATTGTATTTTCTATGATTTGTAAATTGTTAATATTAGTTAAATAGATCCCAAACGAGTTTTCTGCACCTATTATGTTGAAACCTTTAATTATAGATGAATTTCCATTATTATTAATGGTGATAACTGGCTGATTACTATCTATGGCTTGGATTGAAACCTCTCCATCTCCAGCACTTTGGATGTTTATCAATCGATCTATTATTAAATTCTCATAATAAGTCCATGGGCTTCCATTATCTCCATGTACCATTATTATGTCTCCTGTTTCAGCTATTTCTATAGCATTTTGGATAGATCCACCAGGATATACGTTTATCGGGTAATAAAAAAGATAATCTGTATCGTTAATATATGGATCCAGAATTGAAGTATCAGTTATGGGGTTCGAATATAAGTATGGTGTAGTGCACACTGAAAAATCATAGGGAGTTCCGTCACTATATGTTCCAGACATAATAGATTTTCGTAGATTTGAAAGAGCAACCTTCTGATTATCTGATAATGATTGGTAGACCTGGGCAAACACCGTGGCATAATAGTAATTATTTTCCCCATCCAAATCCCCATATATACTGGATAATTCTAGAACCTGTGTCTTTATGGAATCACTAGAATCGGTTGAAATCATAAGACTGCGCAGCAGTGTGGCAATTTGTGTTCTAACTTGAACAATATTAACTGAACCTGCATATAGATTGTTTCTCTGAATATCCACTAAGCTGGAGATAATTAAGGCCTGTTCTTCAGTTACATAACCTAGAGAACTATTACAAAGAGCAGAACCGGCAGTGGCAGTCAGTTGTTCATCTATAATGTATCCTTCATGACCGATAGCCGGAGCATCTTTAATATAAAATGATCCATAATAGGTTCCCTGACGTTCCGGGCAGAAATAGACATCTGCTTCTACCGAACCCGCGTACCAGCTGAAAAGATCACTAGCATAGGTCATCACAGACACACTAGTGCCTTGAGGCAGTCCCTGCATCTTACTTTTAATCTGTTCACTGGTTATATCCGGCCAGGAATTAAAACCCTGTCCTACCATACTATCAATATATGCTTTCTGAGTGCTATTTAGAGATTTAATTATAATAGAATAAGTTAGAGCACGATCAAAACTGATCTGACCATCTAAGATATAAAGTTCTCGGGAGGCTAGTTTAACAGCATCTAAATCCAGACCTGTAGAATTATCTGGAATATCACCTTCCAGTAGTCGTCTGAATACTTCCATCAGGGGGTAACGCTTGTATGCGTAAAGATCAATCTGTTCCTGTTGTGTTATGGCTAGGGTTTTCAATTGGTTCAATTGGGTGTCGTTCAGGATATAGATGATATTATAGGCGATTCTGGTAAGGAAACTGGTGTTATGACCCATGTTATCTGGATCATTATCACGTAGATATTGGAAGCCGAAGTAATCAGCTACTTTACCGGGGGGAAAGAAGGATTGTGCTTCCAGGTTACCGGTCATTATGGCCAATCCAGAAAATGCAAGGGTCGTTTTTTGAGCACCATCAGATATTGTTTGATCTATGGTATATTCATTTTCAGACTGAAATACTTCATAAGTAGAAGTATTTAATGAGGAATTTATTGCATTAACATTAGTATCATTATCTTCTATAGCTGAAGCTGTCCCACATAATATAAAAACAAGAATGAAAACAATTAGAGTTAATATGACTTTTATTTTAATTTTATCACCATATATCTAATTTAAGTAATGATATGTTTTTTCTGGATATTTAATTTATTTTAAATTTCCTTCACTTAAAAAAAATCTATTATCAAAAAGCTCTTCAAGACCAGTATCATCGGAAACCACTAGAACTGCGCAATCTTTTGTGGGTTTTTTTATTAAATTTAAATATTCTTCTGATTCAATGTAATTTAATTCTCCAGTAGGTTCATCTGCCAGTATTATGCTAGGTTTATTTATAAGAGCCCGAGCTAGTGCTGTTTTTTGCTGGTTAAATATGGAGATTTCACTGGGGAATTTATCACTTTCTTTTTTTAGGCCTATTTGATTTAATAGTTCTCTGGCATATTCTTTATCGTTTGTATTCTGGGAAAGAGTAACATTTTCCAAGACATTTAGGTAGGGAAATAGATTATCCCTCTGATATATTATTCCTATATCATCTCTGCGAATAGTGAACTTTTCATTCTTACTAAGGGTGGATGTTTTCTTTCCAGTGATTATTATTTCTCCACTGGTAGGGGTATTCAGTAGACTGGCTATATTGATCAATGTGCTTTTACCTGAACCAGAGGGACCGATGATTAAATTAAAGGATTCCTTCTTTATTTTTAAAGTTACATCCTTCAAGGCAACTTTACTGACATCCCCATGTTGGTATGTCTTAGTCACCCTTTGTAGTTCCAAGGTCATATTCTAAGAGCCTCCACTGGATCTTTATGAGAATGGAACCAAATAGAATATAAAGGAAGTAAAGAACTGAAGAGGGTGGTTAAGGTGATGGCTAAAACTGGTAACCATAATGGCATGGCAACTGAAAAAAGCTCTATTTTTAACAATCCCGAGAGGATGAAGACACCTACTAAAACCAGAGCTGTGCCGATTATAGCTCCTAAAAATCCTAAAAATCCAGCTTCTAAAATCAAAGTCTTCATGATTTGATTTATGTTGAAACCCAATGATTTCAATAAACCGATCTCCCTTTCACGTTCTGTTAAATTCATATCCATAGCATAATTAATACCGAAAACACCCACTAAAAATATTATACTGGCCAGTATATCTACCAAGGATACCAAATTCCTTATTATGGTCCTAAAGCCCTCTGCAACTGGTGAATTAGACAGTTCCGGACCTAAAAATGTATTGATGGTGTTGTTAATAGTTCCTAAGGTGCTGATTAATACCTGACTCTTATTGTTAGCCTGATCTGATACCAGGGCGTTATCACCCTGTTCAACACCAAGCACCGTTGTAATTCCAATTCCCGAACCAACTAGAACTAGAAAGATGATAACTCCAAAGGCTATTCTTAAAATAGTGTTAATATTCCTCCACCAGTTTCTGCGGAGATTTTTATAAGATAATGTATAAAGACCCATTTTCATCCATATCTTTATATTTCAGTAATAATTTAATTAAAATAGTTATTTCAAACAATTATATGTTATTATGTTTTTTAGTGTTATTAAAGGATTATGAATGGTAATTAGGTATCAAATCTTCATTGGAGTGTAGTTCATTTGGCACCTGTTTATCTTTTTTTATATTTGTATTTTGGTAATAAAAAAATTTACCGTATTAAATCTAAGTAAATGTAAAGTTATTTTCAAAAAAAACGATTTTGTTTATATTAATAAAATAATTGTTATTTTAAATTTATTATGCTGAATTGACATATAATTACCCATGTCAAACCAGGAGATACTTAATAAAACTGGAATGTTGATATTTATTTTGATTTTTTTACTGGCTACCGTATCGGTTGTAGCAGCACATCAACCCAGGTTAGTTACAGGGATGAATACTTCCATATCAAATCCAATTGTTATACTCAACCCGGAAGTATCCCAAGCTTTCTATGGAGAATTAAAGGGACAACCAGATTATTATAAAATAAACTCAGATAAACCATTCAAATTCTATCTTAACCTACTGGTACCAGCCAGCCCAGGCATACCACCAGATTATATCTCAGCAGAAGTAATTGATTCCTCAGGAAAGACTATAATGACCATAAATGGAACCAATAGCACCTGGGAAACCTATTTCGAGGAATTTGGTGGGGATTACTATCTGAAAGGTCCGGAAGTTCGTGCTGATTTGAATGCTGGAACATATTACATTAAAGTATTCAATGCCAAAAACCAGGGAAAATATAGTATAGCAGTTGGGGAAATAGAATCATTCCCTATTGATGAATCTTTAGCCGCTATAGTAACCATTCCCTTACTCAAAGAACAGATATTCGGCAAACCGGTTACTATTTTGTTCTTCCAGTTCTTGGGTATAATACTGGCCCTGGGAACCATAATGGTTCAATTCTTCCTGCTCCTCAAGTCCAGAAAATCTGAAGAACTAACTGAACTAACATCTCAAATAAGCAACCATTTAAAACCATTTATGTGGCTAGGTTTAATAATCACCACTATTATATGGCTTTACGTCATGTACAAAGACCCCTTAAACATAGTGGGGATAATAAACACAATATTACTAATAATAATCCTAGTTCTCAGCTGGAATATAGGAAATAAACTAAAGAAACTGGAATACGGAAAGGTACCACTTATTAGATCCATAATCTGGGTAATTTTATGGTGGATCTTCGTATACTGGACCATAGCTGTAATATGAAAATTCGATTATAGGTAAAGAAATGAATATTCCAGGAATACAACCAGAACGAATTAAACTATTGAATGAGGAGAAAATAGTATCCGGAGATTATATACTATACTGGATGCAGGCATCACAAAGAACCCATTACAATCACTCCCTCAATTATTCTTTAAATTTAGCAGATGAACTAAAAAAACCATTAATCGTTTACTTCGGCCTAACCAGTGAATATCCAGAAGCCAACCTCCGTCATTATAATTTCATGCTGGAGGGTTTGCAGGAAGTGAAAAAGACACTAGAGGAGATGAACATTGAACTGGTGGTTTTAGATCAGTCCCCGGATATGGGGGCTGTGCAATTAGCTGAAAATGCATCAGTAATGGTCACCGATAGAGGATATCTGGATATACAGAGAAGATGGCGTGAGATAACAGCTGAAAAAATAAAATGCCGTATGATACAAGTGGAAAGTGATGTAATAGTTCCTGTGGAGACTGCATCACCAAAGGAAGAATACGCAGCAGCCACCATAAGGAGAAAAATCAACCAGCAACTGGAAAAATATCTGATCCCCCTTAAAAACCCTGCTTCATACATCATTAAAAGCTCTTTGGATATGGGTTTCGAGTCTCTACCAGTGAAGGATGTAAATAAAATTCTCCAGAAATTGAAGATCGACAGGACAGTTGATGAAGTGGAAATGTTTAAGGGAGGAAAGAGCCCGGCATATAATCATTTGAAAGAATTTTTAGAATATAAACTGGACAGATTCGCGGATCTCCGTAACGATCCCAGCCAGGAATACCTATCCAACTTGAGCCCTTACCTACATTTTGGACAGATATCACCACTATATATTGCATTAAAAGTTTCAAAAAAGGACAGTCTGGGTAGAGATGCCTACCTGGAGGAATTGATTATCAGAAGGGAGCTGAGCATGAATTTCGTCTACTACAACCCCCACTATCATAACATCAACTGCTTGCCAAACTGGGCTAAGAAAACACTCAATGACCATGAAAATGACCCACGTCCTTATATATATACATTAGAGGAACTTGAAAATGGAGAAACACATGATCCCTACTGGAATGCCGCTCAAAAAGAGATGATATATACCGGTAAGATGCACGGATACATGCGCATGTACTGGGGAAAGAAGATCCTGGAATGGGTTGAAAAACCAGATAAAGCTTACCAGATAGCATTATATCTGAACAATAAATATGAATTAGACGGAAGAGATGCCAACGGATACACTGGTGTGGCCTGGTGCTTCGGAAAACATGACCGGGCCTGGAAAGAAAGGGAAGTATTTGGTAAAGTAAGATATATGAATGATAAGGGACTCAAAAGGAAATTCAAAATCGATAACTATGTCGATCGGGTGGATGGGATAATAGAGTTGATACATGAGGGTTTAATTTAAGAAGATTGATTATAAAATTTTAGTATGATAATTTAGATGTTGATGGATATGAGCAATGAAAAAATTATTTATCCTGCAGCGGCATTATTCAATGCCCGGGAAACCTATTTCAACTCCACATTAATGGAAAGACTGGAGAACCTAGAGTATAAGATTAATTTTCCACAGAAAGATGGTTATGAGTTCGTAAATTTAAAGGAAGCATTAGAAGATAAAATTCCCCCTGATGAGATAGATTCTGCAGTCTCCAATATTATTTACTTCCTGGATATGGGGGTTTTCATTCCCTCATGTGATGTTGTTCTGGCCAATCTGGATGAGCCAGTGGATGAAGGAGTAGTGATAGAAGCTGCGTATGCTAAATTAATGGGAAAATTCGTCATCGGAGTTCGAACTGATGTTAGAAGCCCCTATGGCAGTTCAAATAATATATTTGGTGGTATGCATTTCTTCTCCGCCTATCAGTCACACATATTCATCACACATTACATGCCCTGCTGTACACCAGCTGAAAGAGAGATTCAAATGGATAAACTCATTAGTAAGATAGATAAAACCATAAAGGATGCTAAAATCACTCATCAGAATGAATTACCAGATTATGCACAGTTTAATCCCAATATAAAACAGATCCTTGATGGAGCTGAAATATTATTTAAAGATATTCACCCCATGGAAGATATGGAACGTATTATCTCTCGTTATATGGAAAATCATAAGAAACTAGAGGATATATGTTCAGTACAATATTTTACTGATTATTAATTTATTTAGGTAAAATAATTATAATCTGGGATTATTTATTCCCAGATCATTTTTATGGCTTGGATTAAAAAAAATCAGTGGTGATGCTTCTTATGTTTCCTTATTTTACGAATACTGATCTCTAAAAAATCACCAACATCCACATCAGCAGCTTCCAATAAAACATCAGGCACTTTAACCTCATTCTCGGTTCTTTTAATCAGGGAAGTATAGCCATGATGATGTATATGATGCCGGTGATGATGATAGGGGTGTCTTCGTGGTCTATCATGACATTCGCAATCCTTATCATCGCACATGCATATCACCTCTCATATTATATTTTGGCAGTGATTTGATAAATTATTTTATAATAATAAAAATTGTTCACCAGTAACCCCTTGTAAATCTGATTCTCACCCAATCCTTACCACGACAAGTTAGATAGCCACCCATGGCGGTTGTATAGAATAGGATTGGATAAACGATTAATCTTTCCGTTCCACCTGGTCCCAAATATATGACCAACCAGTTGTAAAAGAGAAGTGATAATAGACTGATGAATCCTATAATAAGAGATACAATTACCATGGACATGTTCAGTCCCAATCGGTAACTGAATATAACGGCTAAGCCCCCGAAGATAAAGGCTAAAGTAGCAAGGGTATCATGCAGATTTCCGGTGTATAAAGGAAATAATCCCACCCCTATAGAGCAGATGGCGTTGATTATTAGACATGTTGAGAATAGGCGGCAGCCACCACTTTTCAAGATTAAATAGGCCGCTAGGAGAAATAGAATTCCCATGATGATTATGCTAGTATTGAACAGGAGAGCTGATGGTTCAATAGGAGGTACAGTCCCTCCTAAATCACTTAAAACATTTTTACCCGTGTTATATCCTGGAAACTGACTTTCAGCAAGGTTTATGATTATAAGAAATTGTATAGCGCCTATTAATAATAATATTCCGGCGATTTGATAGTATTCTTTCTCTGGTTTGTAAATACTACCCCTCTGTATCTTCAAAATTCCCACCTCTTAAATTCATTAATTAAAAATTTTATTTTAACTTATTACTAATTTGATCTCTAAATAAGAAATAAATAACCCAGCTTAGATAAAAATAATAATTAGAAAGATATGTTTAGTAGAGAAAAAAAAGGGTGTGATCATATTTCCCCATCAACTATTTTTAGAACATCCGGCTTTAGATAAGGATTTAAATATTTATCTTATTGAAGATCAGCTGTTTTTTTAAGATCCACTATTTAAGATAAACTTTCATAAGAAGAAGCTACTTCTACATCGGGCATCCATGAAATATTACCCGGAAAAACTTCAAAAAAAAGGTTACACCGTTGTCAGAAAATCCCCGGACTGCATTATTATTAGATAATCTTAAAAATAAGGAGAAAATGAAAAAACATAGAAAAATTGCTAACTCTTTTATCAAATCATTAAACAATGATGATTTATTAGATAGAGCCTAAAATCAGGGTACTGTTGGATAATAGAATCAGGTTAGAGTTGGATATTTTATAGAGATGGAATAGCTAATATACCCCTTATATCATCTCTGCCTTCGAACCATTAAGGTGAATGATAATGCAAACCCAGATATAAGTGTATAAATTATGAATAATATCTGTGTTCCATCCAGAAACATCAGGTAACTATTAGGACTGATTTCCATCTGACCGAGATAAATATTGAATATAATAAGTAAAATAGTCAGAGAAAGTGTCTGGCCCAAATAAATTACCGTAGAAAATAAGGAAGAAGCCACACCATAGATCTTACTCTCCACAGACCCCATAAAGGTACGGGTGATAGGGGATGAAAACAGAGCCTGACCCAAACCCACCATAACTAGGGATAATATTGGTAGATACAGTGGACTATTCATATCCAGGAAAATCAGCATCCCTAAACCTAAGATTATCAGGATCAATCCTAAGATAGGTAAAGATGAATAATCCTTTTTATCTATAACCCTTCCTACAATGGGGGATATAAGAGCAACCATTAAAGGTTGTGAAGCCAATATAAGAGCGGTTATTTCCGGGTTAAATCCTTTAAGTGCCTGGAAGTAAAGGCTTAAAATGATGGCAATAGCGGATATAGATATATTTAACAGAAGCATGGAAAGGGCGGTGAATACAGATACTCTATTCTTGAAGATATTGAAGGGTAGTAAAGGATTTTTCGTATTCCTTTCCATCAATATGAAACCAATAATCCCTATCACTCCTATAATAAATATCAAAATCCCAAAGTTATCATGGAAAGTGGTGAATCCATATAATATTGCCATAAGAGATAATGAGTAAAGTCCAGTTCCCCGGATATCGAAATGTTCACCCCGGGATTCAGCCCATTCCATTTTAAACTTCCAAAATATAATAACCAGTAAGATTACACCTAAAGGGATGTTGAATAGAAATATACTTCTCCAACCTAGGTTCTGGATAAGTAATCCACCTAAGAGTGGACCCAGGAATAACCCGATAAAAACTGCTGATACATATAATCCTAATGCTTCACCTCTTTGATCAAGGGGAAAAACACTGCTTAAAAGAGCCACCATGGTAGCGAAGATCATAGCACATCCTAAGCCCTGTATGAAGCTGAAAAAGATTAATATTTGACCTGAATTAGCAAGAGCAGCTAGAAAAGAGGCAATAGTATAGATGGCAACTCCATAAGTGAAAATCTTTCTTCTCCCATAGATATCGGCTAACCGACCGAAGGGAAGGGCAAAAGCAGCATTAGCCAGTACAAATACGGTGGGTATCCATCCCAGGATAATAATATTAACCAGGAATTCTTTCTGGATTACTGGTAAAGCCAGGCTCAGGGATGAACCCATGAAGGGGATTAGAAACGCGGCCAGTGCAACCAGAAATAGAGTAATCCTCTGCAGGGACTTATCCACGATCATATATCCACCAATATCTCCCTATTAAATAGATTTATAAATCTTCTTTTATTATTCTTGATCAAAAAACTATTTATTTCTTGAAACTCCTTTTTTATTCATTAAAACCCTGTCTAATAAAGAGGGATCTTAAAATATTCATTAATTAAACCCTGTTTGATAAATAAGGGTCATAAAATATACATTAACCAGGGTTACGAACAGAATAAGGGCTGAAACATTACGGGTGGCTGATTTAGATACAAGTTTCAAAGATTTACCACGGTTTAGATAGGATATAAATGCACTTACCAGGGGAATAAGAGATAATAAGGCTATTAAATTCAAATTAATTGGAACGAATAAGTTGTTTGGTAGGGCAAGGAAACATAAACTGGCCAAGACAGATGCTACCATAATTAGAAATAGTGAATTATTTCGTCCATAACGGACTATGAAGGTTTTTTTACCTCCCTTTAGGTCGGCCTCCCTATCTGGTATCTCCACACTAAGGATGAAAAGTAATAAAAATGCCATTATAGGGATGGAAAATATTAGGAAAGGGATATTGATGATACCCGTGACGGCCACATATCCTAATCCTGGCATTAAAAAACCAGTTAAAACTGTGGCTATTTCTCCTAAGCCGCGATAGGATAGTTTGAGAGGAGGAGCTGAATAGAACCATCCTAATAAATTCCCGAAAATTGTTAAAATTAGGAACATAGCAGAATTGTATGTATAACTGAAACTAATTCCTAGGATTAAGCTGATTATAATCAGAGTGAGGGAAAATTTTCTAGTAAAATTTACCAGTTCTGGATGGTTTATAAGTACTCCGCTTCCTCCTGAGAAATTAGTCTTATGGGAGTATCTGTCTACTTCCTGGTCGAAATATTCATTACTGTAGTTTACCATTAAATGGGCGGGTAAAAATACAGCGTATCCCCATATGAATCGTTCCCAGGAGAATTGATTATTTAAAACCACAGCTAGTAAAACTCCTAGAATGTATAGTAAAAATCCAGCTATGAGGAAGTGTAATCGGCCTAGTTTTATGATTAGTTTTAATTTATTAAAAATCAATGTGTATCCTACTCTCTTAAGTTCTATGATGAAACCATATTAACAGAATAGATTATTTTACACTTTATTTTATGTAATTCACTGATTTTATAGATTTCTAAAAAAAAATTCAATTGAATTAAAATACATTACTAAAAAAATAAGATTATTTTCTAAATTGAATATTAACTAATAAATTATTCTTAAACGATATTTTATTTGAGATACTTCATCCGTAACAGATTAAAAACCACCACGGCTATAACAAAGGTTATTCGTAAATAGGGGCTTACTGGTGCAAATAAGGCTACTAATAGAATAATAACTCCCACTATGGTGTGGGTTAGTAAGTTTCTCCAGTCGGTGAGGTATCTTTTCATTCCAGTGACTATTCGGTTCATATCACATCACCAAATATATCTATTTCTGATATGTTTAAAATCGTTATATCTTATTTCGATATATTAGTATTTAAATAGATCGTAAAAAGCAAAGATATTCACATAACTCTTAATAATTTTAAATCTTTGTGAATCTATAATCAAGGACGCTACTGGAGTCTTATTAACCTCACCCATAACCATAACCTTCAATGAAAACATCACCAGTGGTAGTAATTACTCGGGAATATATATAAAAAACCTAACCATCGGCCAAGTAGTATCCATCGCCTCAAAAACCATAAGTGGTAATATTTTAATCCTTAAAATGACTTACAGTCGCTTGAGTAAAAATAATTATATGGTTTATCTCCCGGCTGGAGCAGTTAAAGACGCAGCAGGCAATAGTATTACTACAGCTTATAGTACAGTTTAAAACAGGTTAAATTTATTTAAATTAAAAATAGGTTCTAAAAAGTAATTTTAAATTATTATTTTCCTTGGTCAGGTTCAATTATTCTATTGAGTTCCTGATTTTTCTTATCTATCTTACGCAGTGTTTTCTCCAGATTGACATGCTTATTTTTAGACTGAAGACCCGCCACCTTTCCATCTAATTTACTGTTCAAGTAAATTATTTTATGCTGAGCATCCGAAGTTGTTTCCTGTATATCTTCTAATTTATTCTTCTGAGTCTTGAATAAATTGCTTTTAGGTTTAAGTTCTAGTTTGGTCTCCACGATCTCCAGTTTCTTCTGCTCAGCCTCCTGTGTCAGATATTGATTGATATTCTTAGGCCCATTACTGGAGCGACGACGACGAATAATCACAGCTAAGATTATAATAACAACCACAATAACTGCTATTATGATATAAAGCAAATTTTGTTCAATAGCCACCATATATAAAACCCTTTATAATTTATATGTCCAATTATGGTTTATATGTTTATCTGGTTTAAGTAAAAAAGGTCTCGACGTGATCTTTTATATTTTTTTATATTTCGAATATTGTTATGTCTTCTAACTAAAATGTTTATTCAGGTCAACTTCTGTCCAGTTGTAATGTAAAGGTGCTCTGAACCAGATTTTAAGATCATGGGGAATGACAACAACTTGGAAAACTGTTTCGGGCATTAATGCTCCTCCCTCCTCTGTGGGAGTACTTATAAATTGCATCATCATATCGGGAGTTATTTTGCCTTTGTTCTGCTCACATAGATTCATTAGGTTATCCATTCTATAAACTGTTAAATAGTAATCATCCATACTTTCTGGTTCAATTGCACTCAATTGCCATGATGGATCTATGAAGTGGTTGGTAGCTACCAGAAGTCCATTTTCTTGAGGGTTTCTTTTTATATACTGGTTAGATAGGCATTCATAGGAGTAAGATCCGTTCTCATCAGCTGCGTTAACTATTACACCCATGAGTGTACTGGTGTTTTTAAAGTTTTCATCCAGTTGGGCTATGTTTGAGGAGGTTTGTGATAATTTGAAGATTTCTAACTGTGCTGGATTGGATTTTGATTTGTCCTGGCTATAAGCGGTATAATTTTTTTCTTTTAGTAAATATTCTGGATAACTACCTTCATTCATTTCAATGAATAATCCTTCCTTATTTACACCGGTTTCCAGATAGATAGAAGCAGCGTAACCCATGGTGGCAACTGGTATACTTCCATCATCTGGGTTATAAACAACAATTTCACTGAAATCGGACATTTCCTGACTCCAGTCATAATTTCGACCGGCTATTAACTGAGAATTTGTAGTGTAAGGTCCCCAGGCAGCAACATATGAACACATAAAAGGTTCTGTGCTTAGTATATAAATTTCTTTAAGGGGACTGCAGATCAGGTAGGTTCTATCGCCTAAACCAGATGTTTCACTGATCCCAATCATGATCTCATTATAATTAGGAAATTTTTCATAGTAGGACTTAATCCACTTAATGGGTACTTCATCAGGGCTGGAAATGATATCATATCCTATTCTCTGATTAGAATATTCAACTAATTCTGGTAATTTTAACCATATCGTACTGTTGGATATCTGTCCATTCATATAAGTTAAGATATCCTTACGAAGGGCTCCGTACTGACGACCCATCTCACGGTAATTTCCATGTAGTTCTACTAAGTAAAGATCACCATATTTGTAGAGTTTACCTTCATCATATGTGGCTATTAGTTCACCGGAAGTTGTTTCATTTCCCTGAGCGATTACTGGATTAATTCCAAATAGAAAAAGTATAATTAAAAGTGTAAGAACCTTTTTCAAAACTAATAACCCCCTATTATTACATCTATATATAGTATATAGAAATAATTAGGCAATAAGTTTTACTGTTATATAAGCTAAAATAATAAGGAAAAGTTATTAAAGTGTTTTATTTACCAATTAGGAATATTATTTTATATTATTTACTCTTTCTCATATTCCTGGTAACTATCGGGGTATCTTCTCAGCAGATAATCTTTTAAACCTCGACTATGCAGATCGCTTATTATCCTTTCCAGGTCTTTATTTCTCTCTTTTAATACTTTGATTTTATCATTAGCCTTATCTAAATGGTTTTTAGTAACTTCTAGTCGGTGTTTTAGTTTATGATGATTTTGTTGTAGCTTCTCATATTCTTGGAGCTTGGTATTGGTCTGTTTAATTTCAAAATCCTGGATCTGATCTTTTAACAGATTTTTTTCCTGTATTAAATCCTGAAGAATTTCCTGATTATTATTTAATTTTTCTCTGATTGAGTTGATAGAGGATTCCTTTTTTATAAGTTCTTCTTCCAATTCATGAATCCTTGAAGAATTATCTGCAGGTTTTAGTGGTTTATCATTCATGTTAAATTCATCCGAAGTTAGTTATTTATTGATGTCCTATTAATCAGTATTCTAGACTCAATTATGATTTTGTTATATCTTTAATTATTTGGTAAGAATTTATTTCTTTTTAGGTTTTATAATATGACTCTAATTTGAATAAAAAAATAATAAATATTTATAAATTTTTTGAAAATAAAATTATATGAAAATAAGAATTATCTTTAAATTTAAGTGAAAAATCAGAGAGAGCAGGTAATAATAGAAAATTTTAATTTGTATTTAAAACCAATATTTATAAAAATAGTAATAGGGGGTAAAAATTTAGCTTAATAACATAAAATTGCTGTGATTCTATTGTTTACATTGATAAGAGAAATTTACAACGATCTTTTTTATTTTTTTTGAAATATTTGAAATGATTTTTAGATAAAAGGAGGGAATGAATTTTGAATAAAATATGTATAGGGATTTTAATCTTGATTATGGTTGTAGTATCGATCTTAGGATTAACCAGCCCTACAACGGTAAATAACCCTACCTTGAAAACATTTGATAAGGGTGGTATATCCTTACAGTACCCTGGAAACTGGAATGAGAAACCCATTCCTCAAAATGACCAGAATCTCACTGCTCAATCCGGGTTTCAAATGTTAAACATTATACTGGAAGGAAATAACCTGGCAGATTACACCGTTTATATGGGAATTGGTAAAGGTAACATAAACAATAATAACCTCTCTGAAGCATCAGATCGCTTATATAAACATTACATATCATCTGAATCAGGAGATTATCTACTAAAAACTAACACCACTCTCAAGAATGGCTATCCGGCTATAGAATATGTCTATGGGGGTACAGGGGCTTCATCAGGTAAGCCATTGGACTGTAAAACCTACATCTTCACTAAAGATTATAAAACTGCTTATTATATTCAGTTTGCAACTCCTAGAGGTGGATTTTTAAAGAACAAAAGCATATTCCAAGCAATAATGGATAGTGTTGTTATAAACTAATTGAAAATCATATCCCTGGCTATGATAAATGGGATATTTTCTCATATTTTTTTTAAACCCATTTATTACTTTTTTTTAAAATTAAAATTAATAAAAACTATTAGTTTTATTCTTATCAGAATATTTTTTTAATAGTTGGGTTTTTTATGATATTATGGTTAATTGATTAACTAGAATATTATAAGGCAATGATATTATGGCGGATACAGTTCATTATGTAATAGATTTAGACGTGAAAAACATACCCCCAGAGAGAATTGGAGGTAAAGCACTAAATCTGGCTAAAATGTCATCTGCAGGTTTTAATATTCCACCCGCGTTCGTGGTATCAGTGGATGCCTATGATTATTTTATTAAAAAGGAATTAGAAGAGAAAATATCGGAAATATTGGATTCTATTAATTTTAAAATGGATGATTCTATCTGGGAAGGATGTAGTAGGATAAGGAACATCATCAAATCAGAGGTTTTACCAGAAGACTTGATAGATGAATTGAATCAGAAAATAGGGAATCTTCCCGAGGGCTATTATGCGGTCAGATCCAGTGCATTAGCTGAGGATCTGGATGATGCCAGTTTCGCAGGACAACTGGACAGTTTCCTAAATACGAAAAAAGAAGATATAATAGATAGAATCATCGACTGCTGGGCATCATACTGGAATGATCGGGCCGTGAAATACCGACATGATTCTTCTATTGGACATCTGGACACAGAACTCACCGCTGCCGGGATTGCGGTTATTGTACAGAGGATGGTGGATGCTAAAGTCAGTGGAGTTATCTTCACCGCCAACCCAATGGATGGAAGTGATGATGTAGTGGTGGAGTCCACCTGGGGATTAGGTGAAGCAATAGCATCGGGAATAGTCACTCCTGATACTTTTGTATTAAACCGGGAAGGGGAAGTTGTTGAAAAAAATATTAAAACTAAAAAGAAGGGATACTACCGGGTCAATGGAGAAAACCATCTAACCAATATCAGATCAGAGAAACAGGATCAGCCCAGTCTAGATAGGGAAACTTTAAACTTATTACTTAAAAAAGCAGTTGAATTGGAAGAATTCTTCAAGGTAGCCCAGGATATAGAATGGGCATTGGAAGATGATGAGGAAAACATGTTCAATATATATATCCTCCAATCAAGACCGGTGACCACCCTAACTGAGAAGGATGATATATTATGGACCAGAGCCTATGGTGATGAATATTGGGCAGATGCCACCACACCCCTCTTCTACGATGTCATGGGAAAAATGCTAACCGACTACGTGAACCATGAAGGCGCTCGTATAATGGGATATAAAGAAATAACAGATTCTAAACTTTTAAAACTACATAAATCACGTGTTTACTTTAATAGCTGGGTTTTAGAGAAGGCATTCTCCTATTATCCTAAATTCGCTCGTTCTAAGGAGCTTTTAAACTACTTCCCCCTGGAAGATCAACAGAGAATATCAGAATATCCCTCTATTCTACATAAAACCCTGATCTCCCAGTTACTAATTGCTATCCGTGACCCAGATGGTATGATGCATAAAACCGATAAAGCATACCGCAAATGGGCAGCGGGGTTTATGGAGAAATGTCACAAATTCGATGAGAAAGATCTGCAATCAATTAGTGATGAAGAACTCCTGAAACTCTATGATCACATTGAAACATCTGGAATTAAACATTACCAGCTAATACGATATGGTATGGTATCACATTCCATAGCCACAAACTTGATGATTAAAAACTGGCTGGTGGAATGGTTGGACGACCAAGACGGTTCATTATACGCTGGTTTGATCTCTGGTTTAGATGATAATAAAACAATAGAGATGAATATCAGATTATCAGATCTGGCCAAGATAGTCAGAGAGGATAAAAAATTACTGGATAAGATAGATTCCAGGGAAGATTTAAGTGAGACAGAGATCGATGCATTAATATCCATTAACCCCCAGTTTAGAAGGGAATTTGATGAGTTCATCCTTGATTATGGGCATAGATCCAACACACGGGAAATACTGTATCCCCGTTGGAGAGAGGATAAAGCTTATGTTCTGGGTGTGATTAAATTATTATCCTCTTCAGATTTAGATTTAAGAGAAAATGAACAAGAAAGCCGTAAACACAGATCTAAAACAGAAAAAGAAGTAAATCAGAGGATAAAAAAATTAAATGGCGGTTTTATTAAGGTCAGACTATTTAATGTGGTGCTTAATTTAGCTCAGACTTATCTAACTTTCCGGGAAAATCAGCGATTCTATTTAGACCATCTTCTCTTCCGACAGAGGCTGATGCTATGTGAAATGGGAAGAAGATTAACTGAGGCTGATATAATTGATGAAGTGGATGATGTTTTCTTCTTATACGAGAAAGAAATTTTCCAGTTGTTTGCTGAAAAGTCCCTGGCAGATTTCAATGTGAGAGGAGAAATTTTAGATAGAAAAAGAGAATTTTACAGGTACCGTTCAACTCTACCTCCTAAATTCATAAAAAATGGAATAGAATTCGATGATACCGTAACCGAAAATCATGAAAACGCAGTATACGGTGCAGCGGCCAGTCCCGGAACATTTCATGGTCGGGCCCGGGTAGTGAAATCCATAGAGGAATTATCAGAATTAAAAAATGATGAAATACTTATCACCAGCAACACAGATCCAGCATGGACTGCTGTGTTCTCCAAGATCGGAGGGCTGATCACGGAAACAGGAGGAATTTTATCCCACGGAGCTGTGATATCCAGAGAATACCGAATACCTGCCGTAACAGCGGTTAAAGGTGCCACTAAACTATTTGAAACTGGAGATATGTTGTTGGTGGATGGAAATGTAGGTGTAGTATATAAAAAAGGATCACCTAATTCAACCTAGATCAGGAATTAAATTTAAAATTTAGCTTGGAATCTAATTCAAAAATAAAATAATGATTATGTGATTATTATGAACGACCTAGAAGCACTTAAGAAACATGATGACTGGAATGAAAGCTATTATTTTAATTTCCATGATACAGAACATAACTTAACCGCTTTCATGCGTATAGGGAATAAGATAAATAAAAATGAGAAGATGATGTTCTTTTATTTAATGTCCCCTACACTGACCGCTGGTATCAAATTAGAAACAGCCTGTGATGATGAACCCTGGAAAAACTCAGGTTTAAAGTACCTCGAAAAAGAACCAGGAACCTGGAAACTCATATATGATGGTCCTATTTTAGATCCTCTGAATAAGAATTTATACCAGGTGAAGATGGATGTGACTTGGGAAGGTCTCAATCCTCTTATGGATTATATGGAATGTGTGGATGAAAAAGAAACAGAATTATCATCCAATGTAGCATCTGAGCATTATGAGCAATTCGGAAGAGCCAGGGGTACGGTGAACGTTGATGGTGAAATAATTGAAATTGATGCTATGGGTGAGCGTGATAAAAGCATCGGTGTGAGGGAATGGGGATCGCCTAAAATGTGGATGTGGATCAACAGTGCCTTTTCTACTGATGATGCCTTTAACATTACCAAACTATCCGTGGAGGAAGGAGATATCGATGCCGGATATTTCTATACTAATGGAAAAAATCATCCGTTGGTTAAAGCCCAAATCGACCTAAAATTTCATAAGGGATTTCCTTCAATATTTAACATGGTCTTATATGATAAGAGCGGCACAGAGTATACGGTAGATGGTGAAGTGGTTAGATTTGGGATGATACCAGTTGATGAAGAAATGGTCCTCATCGAAACCCTATCCCGGTATACCTGGTTAGATAAAGTAGGTTATGGTATAGCGGAGTTTTTAGTGCCTAAAATATGAGAAAAGCGTAGAAATCCCTAAAAATATATTTTATTTATTTTCATCCTTTTTAATTCTCATTTTTTTTATATCCCATTTTTTAAGTAAAATATAAATTACAGAAAAATTATAATTATTACTAACAAACATTTTATTGGGGGAGTTAAAATTTTTATAAAAAACTTTAATTTTTCTATTAATGAAGAAGTAGACAATATAAAATTGAATAGGATATTTATTTTATTTGTTTTAATTTTTATTGGAGCTATAGTAATATCTGGAGCAGCTTCAGCAGCAGGTCTGGTAGATAGTGATCAACCAAAATTTCAGCATGATAATCAGAACACTGGTCAATCACAATACAATGGACCAGCAACTAATACCACCAAGTGGAATATAACTGGAATTGGTGGGGATCGAACTTCTCCGGTAATCGGCTCAGATGGAACCATATATGTAGCTGATGGTAATTATGGTAATTTATACTCTATAAACCCTAATGGAACTATTAATTGGGTTTACAGCATTGATGGTTCTACTGGTTATACTTTTATAGAATCGACACCGGCCATCGGATCAGATGGAACCATATATTTTGGAAGTGGTAATACCATAGGACAAACAGGCAATATATATGCAATAAACCCAGATGGCACTTTAAAATGGTTTTATCCCACCGGGAATCAAATATGGTCTTCTCCAGCAATAGGTTCTGATGGGACCATCTACATCGGAAGCAATGATGGTAAATTCTATGCTATAAATCCTAACGGAACTCTTAAATGGGACTATATGACTTCAGAAGGATATTATGATAATCGAATTTCCTCATCTCCCGCTATCGGATCAGATGGGACCATATATGTTGGATGTGACAATAACAACCTTTACGCTTTCAACCCTGACGGAAGCCTGAAATGGATCTATACAGCCGCAAAGTCAATACCTCTTGCTCCGGTTATTGGAGCAGATGGAACCATCTACTTCGGATGCTATGATGATTGTTTATACGCCATTAATCCGGATGGAACTCAGAAGTGGAAGTATTTTGTGGGGAGTGATCCTACATATGATAATGTATATTCCTCACCAGCAGTGAGTTCTGATGGAACCATCTATATAATTAGTGGAGAATACACTGGTATTTGGGATAACTATTTAAAAGCAATAAATCCTGATGGTACATTCAAATGGAGTTATTTCATGGAAAAAGCTGCTGCAGTATCAATGACGATAGGATTAGATGGAACCATATACATTGGTGGTGATTATGGTAATTACATATGTGCAATAAATTCTAATGGTACTTTAAAATGGAAAAATTACTGTAGTTGGGTGGAATCAGCACCGGCCATCAGTTCAGATGGTACATTATATGTGTTAGGAATTAACGGTTTCTTTGCTATAGCAGACATAACAGTCACAGCCCAACCAGCAGGTGGCTCTTATAATACTAAACAAGATGTTAAATTTAGTACTAATGTACCAGGAACTATTTATTGGAGATTTTCTAATTTATTACATCCTAATCCCATCAAAATATGGCAAAAATACAATAAACCTATAATAATCAATAATACCTCCACCCTCCAATTCTATGCTGTGGACCTTAACGGTAACCAATCACCTATCTACACTGAAACTTATGTAATAGATAAACAACCACCTAAAATAGTGAATACCGATCCTTCAAATAATGCTAATAATGTATCCTTGGATAAAGTGATTATTATTACCTTCGATGAACCAATAAAAGCAGGCAGTGCCTATGATGATATTAAACTAAAGGTCGATCAGAAATCTAATATCCGAAGATTAGATCTGGCAATAAATACAATTATCAGAGGAAATAAACTTTACATTGAATTGACCAATGGTTTATTAAAACAGGGATGTAAATATACATTGAATATACCTTCTAATGCTATAAGTGATCTATCCGGAAATTTACTTAAAAAATCCACTACCATTACCTTTAAAACAGTGAAATATATAATTTAAAAAAATTTTTTTCTTTTTAATATTAAAACACCAATCCCATTATAATAATAGGTAGAATCACATGCAATACGATATCTGCAGAGAAATGAGAGATCATGGCTGATTCCAATCCTTTCTTCCAGTAAAGCCAGCCGAATATAATGCCCCCAATTGAGTTCAACAAGATAACACGGATTATTATAACAGGAGTTAGGGTGATTGTCAAGGTTAATGCAGGCAAATGACCCAGTCCGAAGATAATAGCTGCTAAAAAGATAGCAAACCATACACTGGTATTAGTGGGTTTACCATCTGCGGTTTTTTTGATTTTATAGAAGATCCATACCAGTAAGCTCATCAGGAATAACCTTAAAAGGACCTCTTCATTAATTCCACCATAAAATGAAGCCAGTAAACCCTGCCAGGCAGGAGGATATGCCTGAGATGCCGAAGCTATAATCAGGGTCAGCCCGGCTAAAGAAAAAATATAATCCAATCCAATGATCAGGATACCAGCCAATAATCCCAGACCAACTGCTAAACCCAGAATAGATTTCAGATAACCTTTAACTTCCCGGCCTTCCAGCCAGCCCTGGAGCACTGGTAATTTTAAACCCACTTTATCCGCGAGTTTAAGCCCTAAAAATATGGCCACTGCAAAGAGAATCATATTCTCAATAGCCTGGATGGTTAATAAAAGATAAAGTGGAATGGGCAGATTCTGTGGCAGACCTCCCTGCAATGTTATACTATAGGGTAATATGGTTACAAATCCAAATAAACAGGCTAAAAGTAAGATTATGAACATTTTCCAATAGGTTTTCATTTTCTATTCACCACACCAGTATATTTTTTTAAATTTTTTTATTATTTAATATTTTATTTCGTTTAGCATAGAAATTTGATAGGGGAGTAGCTGAAAAACCATGGGCAAAAACACTGAACAATACCGTTACAAATACCACCGTTATAAAAATATTATCTCCCGGAAAAATTTTCAACTCCTCTAATGCTAATAAGGCAAGAACAATGGAAGCTAAACCTCTGGGACCGAACCAGCCTATAAATAAAATTGAATCCCAGTTTAACTTTGTGCCTATTAATGATAAGGCTACAGGGATTAAACGTATAACCGTGAGACTTAATAATGCATAGAGAATTATCTGCCAGGTAAGATTTAAAAGGAGGGGAAGAACTACGATTCCCAATAAGAAAAACACAGCAAGATTTAAGAATTGTCCCTCTGTTTCAGAAAAATCAATTAAAACCTTCCCGGCATCTTTAACCAAATAACCAAGGGCTAATCCCCCAATAAAAGCCGCGATAAAACCACTTCCACCTAATTCATCTGCGATTAAAAAGGTTAATATGGCCATGGCTAGAAAGCCTATTCTTTGAAAGTTAGGAGTGATCCAATTCTTATCCCGGGCTTTAAGAACCAACCATCCACCCCCTATACCAACCAGTAAACCTGCCAGAATACCAAAACCTATCTGTTGAAAAGCAACTTCCATAAAGAATCCCATGGGTTTAAATGCTTCTTCAGTTAACCCTATGGCCATAAATAAAAGTAAAAACGGAACAGAACCCCCATCGTTTAATCCACTCTCTATTTCAATGGTTTTCCTAATTTTTTCGGGAATTTTTTTATTTTGAACCACTATTTGACCTAAAGCTGCATCAGTAGGTGCTAAGGCCGCACCGATCATACCAGCAACCCACCAAGGAATCCCGGGAAACAACAAAGTAGCCACTATCACCCCAAAAACGATGGTAATGGGCAAGCCAATTAGGAGTAGTCTAGAACTTAGATTATTATCCAGAGCTTTCAATCCTAACCGGGATGCATCTGTAAAAAGTACAAGAACCAGAGCAATCTCCGCTATTAAGAAGATCACCGTGGAAAAAGGAGGTTCGGTAACATCCACATATCCAGTGATAAACCCACCCATTAACATCCCAGCGATTACAAATATCATCTGAAAACTGATGGGCAGTTTACCAATATAACGAGAAAATACCGCTACCAAAAGAAGAATTATGAAGAAAAATAATAGTTCAACCATTAAAATCGCCTTTATTTCATTCTACCTACGAATTCATGATTCAATTTCTTCTTTTCCACCCATAAGCAATCCCCTTGTCACTGAAAAGGCTACTAAAGCTGCTATTACAACTGGAAGAGCATTTGCCGCTGATAAACCAATTACTATTATTCCTATAGCAGATAATGCTAGAGGTATGGGTACAATAGCTGCCGGCACAGCAACAATCATACATCCAAGGGCTAACCCTAAAGGTATCTGGGGGAATAATAGATGGATAGCATCACCTATACAGGAGCCAACAAAGAGTAAGGGAAATATAGGACCTCCAATGAATCCAAAGTTCAAAGCCCCCGTAAGAGCTACCAGTTTGGCCAGAGCAATAATTATAAGCAGAACAAAACCAATTTCAACAGCCTGTTGGGAAACTATGGACATGGAAGTGGTACCCAGGCCAATGGTTGTGGGAAGAACCACAGCCAGTAAACCCAGTAATAAACCTCCCAGTGTGCTGCGAATAATCGGTTTGCTCATTAAGGGTTTTGTCATCCGATTGAAAAATTTGTTGAAGATTACGAAGATCAAAGCCAAAGGCACCGCTATTATGCCCAATATTATGGACAATCCCAGATGCCAAAGTTCCAGATGATAAGCGGGTGGGGATAAGATTCCCAGTAATGATGAATAATTGAATCCCTGAGCAGCATAGAATATTGAAAACCCAATTACCGCGGCCAATCCTGCTATCAAAAGAGTACCATAGTAAATTATTGATTGTTTATGTTTGGATTCCAGTAAAATAAGGATCATGGCGAATGGTGAGGTAAACAAACCACCCCAAGCACCGGAGATACTGCTTAAAAAATTAATCTTAGTGGTATCCTGGTCTAAGTTGCGTTTTTTAGAGATCCAGCTAGCTAATCCTGCAGAGAGCATACCGGTGGATATTTCCGGTCCTAAACTGAATCCTCCGATCAGTGAAAGTAGTGAAACTCCCACCGATGAGGGCATAGGTTTAGGATCCAGATAACCTTTATCCAGGGATCCGAAGACGTCCATCTGTTGAGCAGGAGTGTATCGGTGGATTAAGCCAATTATGAAACCAATGATGGTCATTAAAATAACGATCCACCAGGGACCAGAGAAAGGAGCCCAACTATAATTCAGATTATAGAGAAAAATATTCTGACCCAGATCCATTAATAATACGAATAATAATGCACTTATTGCTCCAATTAACCCTAATATTAGGCCCCAGCCCATTTTTTTCCAGTAAACCTTTGATCTAAGATTAAAATCATAAGACATAGTTGATCAACTTTCACAGCAAATAGGAAAATTTCATTAACCTTTTAATAATAATATATTATCAGATTTAATTAAATATATTGTTTTATAATCTATAAGCTGGAATTAAGTTAAATAGTTGATAAAAATGGATCGAAACAATAAAATAATATTTGAAGCCGTATTATCCATTTTAATATTAATAGGATTGTTAATTCTGGTTTTAGAATCAATAGGATTTCTGGTGGGAATAAAGGACAGTTCTATACACAGTTACGGTTATCTGGATCTGATAATGAGCATCCTAATACTCATAGATTTTGTCCTCTACAAAATTATTAAAAGAAAAAATCAGACTCTGGTAGATGTAATTAAGAAAAACTGGTTCTACATCATCGCGGGTATTCCCTTATTTTTCATATGCTTCAATATATTCCAATTATATTATTTTACACTGATCATCGGACTAATCGGAATAATACGAATATATGCCCTGGTTAAAGTATTGATAATCACCTCCTGGGAAGTGCGCAGATATCCCCAAAAAACCAAACTAGATTATGCCACGGTTATACTCTTTCTAGTTTTAATAATAGGTTCAACCCTGTTTCTATTGGTGGAAAAGGGAGTGAACCCTGAAGTAACTAATTTTGAATCAGCCATCTGGTATGCACTGGTATCTATGACCACCACTGGATATGGAGATATAGTACCGGTGACATTAATAGGTCAATTAATAGGTATTATCTTCATTTTAACTGGAATGGCTTATGTCAGTTTAGCCACTGCCACACTGGCCTATTCATTCATAGATCTTTTCAGAAAGGAAAGTCAGAAGGCACAGGAAAAATCTAATGTTAGATTCCAGGAAACATCTGAAGATCTGAAGGACAGTTTAAAAACACATGATGAAAAAATAGAAAAAGTCCTCCAGAGAATGGATGAAATAGAAAAGAAAATGGATGAAAAAGAACGATAATTTTAAAGATTAAAGAAGAAGTAAGTGGTTAAGTCTATAATTATATGTGAGGGGGTAGTGTAGATTGGTAACTGCTTCTGTAGTCATTGTTGAAGATGAGATGGTTACAGCCCTTGATCTGGAGAAAAAACTTAAAACA